>NZ_JADEWJ010000128.1:0-10186 GCF_015207725.1 Synechocystis sp. LEGE 06083 | reverse complement strand
CCGTTAGCCCCTGACGACGCAAATCATAGAAAATCCGCGCTGCTTTTTGCCAGGAACCATTTGTCAGTTCCACATAGTCCTGAGTTTCAAGATAGGTGGAAAGCAGCATCCACTCTTTTTCATTCAAACTCCCCTGCAGCATCTCAAGCTGAGTGAAACGTGCTAGAAAAACATCACGATCGTCAATTAATGTTTCGAGTTTTTGGCGGACTTGACCTGTACGGTCCCGAAAGACGCTGATCCAAACAGAAGTATCAATCAGCAGCATAGCGAGTGTCCCGCAGATCTTTGTGGTCGAAATCCTTAGCAAACTGAATTTGCCCTGCAAGGTCGAGCAGGTTTTTCTTACGGCGTGATCGCACAAATTCTTCTAGGGCAAGGTTAAGCAGTTCTTCCTTAGTCGAAAGATGAGTGAGTTGAAAAGCCTTGTTAAGGAGGGAGTCGTCGAGGTTAATAGTGATTTGCATAAGGTAATTAATCGTGCAACTCGTTTATTTCAAGGGAATCGCCAGTAAATTATAGCCGAATACTCATAGACCAATCATTGCTAAAAGGGAAAAAGATTTTTGGGATCGCTGTGTCCAAAGCATTGATGCCATCAAGGGTTGACCGGTAAAAATTTAGCTTTTGTGGCCCAAAAGGCGATCGCGCAAATGTTGGATGCGGTCTCGGTAGGTGGCGGCCACTTCAAATTCCTGTTTTTTAGCTGCTTCCTGCATTTTTTCTTCCAATTGTTGAATTAAATCGGGGATTTTTTCTAGGGGTAAATCCTGGGCCTGTTCATACACTTCTTCCAACTGCTGGCTATTTAAACGGCGGGAAATATCCAGGAATTGCAAAATAGCATTGTTGGCCCGCTTATTAATGGGTTGGGGGGTAATGCCATGCTTTTCATTATATTCTTGCTGAATTTTTCTCCTCCTTTCCGTTTCGGCGATCGCCTTTTGCATACTATCGGTGAAATTATCGGCATATAAAATCGCTTGCCCGCGAATGTGACGGGCCGCCCGGCCAATGGTTTGAATCAAAGATCGTTCTGCCCGCAAAAAGCCTTCCTTGTCCGCATCCATGATGGCTACCAGGGAAACTTCCGGCAAATCTAACCCTTCCCGCAGTAAATTTACCCCAATTAACACATCAAATTCTCCGTCCCGCAAACCTTGTAAGATTTCAATCCGTTGGATAGATTGAATCTCGGAATGGAGATATTGAACTTTGATACCCCGCTCGGAAAAGTATTCCGTTAAATCCTCCGCCATGCGTTTGGTTAAGGTGGTGATTAATACCCGTTCCTTCAGAGATACCCTGGTTTGAATTTCGCCATATAAATCATCCACTTGTCCGGTGGTGGGACGGACAAAAATTTCCGGATCGAGAACCCCAGTGGGACGAATTACCTGCTCAATTACCCTGGCTTCTGATTGTTCTATTTCCCAAACTCCTGGGGTAGCAGAAACAAACACGCATTGTTTAACTTTTTGCCAAAATTCCTCTGCTTTTAAGGGGCGATTATCTGCCGCACTGGGCAGACGAAAACCATGGTCGATTAAGACTTTTTTTCTGGCTTGATCCCCGTTATACATGCCCCGCAATTGGGGAATGGTCACATGGGATTCATCAATTACTAACAGCCAATCTTCGGGAAAATAGTCCACTAAGCATTCCGGTGGTTCCCCCGCCTGGCGATCGGCTAAATAACGGGAATAGTTTTCTACTCCGTTGCAATAGCCCACTTCCCGCAACATTTCCAGGTCATAGCGAGTGCGTTGACTAAGCCGTTGCGCTTCCACTAAAAGATTATTTTTTTCTAGAAAAGCTACCTGTTGCTCCATTTCCGTTTGAATTTGCTGACAGGCTTTTTCCAGTGTTTCTTCTGGGGTAACAAAGTGACGGGCAGGATAAATGCTAATGCGGTCTAAACTTTGCAAAATTTCGCCGCTGACGGGATCAATTAACCGTAGGGCTTCCACTTCATCACCAAAAAATTCAATGCGAATCACCCGGTCTTCATAGGCTGGCACAATTTCCAACACATCTCCTTTGAGGCGAAATCGTCCCCGCTGTAACTCCATATCGTTGCGGCTATATTGCACATTGACTAAGTCCCGAATCACTAACCGGGGGTCATATTCGGCCCCCACCTGGAGGGGAACGGCCGCCTTTAGATATTGACTAGGAATACCTAAACCGTAAATACAACTGATGGAGGCCACCACAATGACGTCCCGCCGTTCAAACAGGGAGCGGGTGGCCGAGTGGCGCAACATATCAATTTCATCGTTGATGGAGGCGGTTTTTTCAATGTAGGTGTCCGTGACGGGAATGTAGGCTTCCGGCTGGTAATAGTCGTAGTAACTAATAAAATATTCCACCGCATTTTCAGGAAAAAATTGCCGTAGTTCATTACATAACTGGGCTGCCAAGGTTTTATTGTGGGCCAATACTAATGTCGGTCTGCCCAATTCCGCAATCACCGAAGCCATGGTGAAGGTCTTCCCTGTGCCCGTTGCCCCCAGTAGGGTCTGGAACTTGTGTTGTTCCTGCAAAGAATCAAACAAACTGGCGATCGCCGTGGGTTGATCCCCGGTGGGACGAAAGGGTGCGTGGAGGGAAAACAGGTCAGAAGTCATAGCGGCAAAGGGGCTATAGTCTGGGATAATGGGGCTGATTAAAGATATCTATCTTGGCTGGCCATTCAGCGGTGTATCTTTGAAAACAAGCAGAGTAATGCTAACAAAACACGGTGGGTGGCCTGTCTGTCTCGCACACTGGTTTATTGTTGATCGATTAATCGAATATTTATATTAAGGAGATAAACAGCATGACTGAGGAACAGCAGGGGCCCAACACCACCCCCAGCGAAGAAACCACCAGCAAAGCCAGCACCACCAATCGGGGTCGTCGTCCCAGAGCCGGTTCCAGCAAGGATGAGTCCGCCCTGGTTAAACCCAAACATATCGGTGGTCTTGATCTACTGCCTACCCCCAAGGGCATGCCCACTAATCGCCCCATTGAAGCCAGCAAGATCCATGTGGTAAGTACCTACGGCTCCATGGGAGCCACCAGACCTGTGGGGGCCAGCACCATGGAAGTGAGCAGTACCATGACCGTTTCCGGTAACCGTCCCATTGCCCTGAGCCATCTCCACATCAGCGAAATCACCGCGGGCAATCGCCCGGTAGCTTCCAACGAGATTGATGATCCCAACACCCTGATGGGTTACCTAGATTAATTTTCCGGTGGGAATTTTTGCTTTGTTCCCTTGCCCTGAGCTTAAACCTAGGCGATCGCCACGGGTACAACGGACCAACATAAATCTACTAAAAATGAGCCTCCAGCTTCGGAAACTATGGCCGACTGGAGGTTTTCACTATCTAATTTCTCCCGGGAAGAACCTAGGAGCGGCTGATTTTGTCTTTTTGGCTGATGAAAATTAACCCAATGGTGGCGGGGATCAGTACAATGGCAGCACCCAACACCAGGCTCCAGAGAAAGTTTGCTAAAGAAGGGGTCATATCGCGTTAACCTCATTTTATAAAGACATCGCTCCCCATTCTATCGCCATCGGATGTCAAAGTTAGCCCGTTGAGGGCAGGATTGCTCTGGGGCCCAAGCCCCTGATTTTTAACCTATGTCGGCTATGTCAGATCTGTCGGATAACTTGAGTTTCATTTCTCCCCCCATTGCTTTAGAAGATATTCCCCAACCCCGCTGTTTATCCCTGGGGGTGATGGCCTCCGGCAGCGGCAGTAATTTTGAGGCGATCGCCAGGGCCATTAAGGAGGGGAATTTAAATGGGGAAGTGAAGCTGGTGATTTATAACAACCCCGATGCTGGCGTCAAACAACGGGCCATGGACCATGGAGTGCCCCACCGATTACTCAACCATCGGGACTACGCCAGTCGAGAAGCATTGGATCAAGACATTGTGGAGCATTTTCGCCAAGCAGGGGTGGAATTGGTCATCATGGCCGGTTGGATGCGGATTGTCACCCCAGTATTATTGGATGCTTTTAGTCGGCGGGTGTTGAATATTCACCCTAGTTTATTGCCCAGTTTTCGGGGCGTGCGGGCCGTGGAACAGGCCTTGGCAGCGGGGGTAAAAGTGAGTGGTTGTACAGTGCATTACGCCGAAGCAACGGTGGACAGTGGTCCCATTGTGGCCCAGGCCGTGGTGCCGATTTTGCCCCATGATACGGGGGAGACTCTCCATCAACGTATTCAAGTCCAAGAACATCGCCTCTTTCCCCTGGCGATCGCCCTTGCCGCCCAGCCCAGCCCATGACTGCTCCCTATTTTTCCCTCAGCCAAGGTCACCTGCAACTGTTGAGTATTTGCCCGCCCCAATTTCAACGGCGCTATTGGGAACAGTTGGGCAGTTTACTGGAACCCCAGCGCCAAGCCAAAACGGAATGGGGACAAAATTTCCACCAACTGGTTCAACAATGGACTTTGGGTTTACCCCTGGAAACTTTAGCGACCCCCAACCTCGACCCCCAGGAAGTGAATCTATTAGGTTCCCTGAAAAATTTAATTGCCACAGTGCCAGCACTCCACCTGCCCCCCAGCCAAAGGCAAGCGGAGCATCAACGAACCTTAGCCAGGGACGATGTCCTCTTGACAGTGGTCTATGACCTATTGGTGCTCACCCCCGATGGAGGGAAGATTTTTGATTGGAAAACCTATCCCCAACCTGCCAAACCGGAAAAGCTGCACCACCACTGGCAGACTAAGCTTTACCTGTACGTATTAGCGGCAACGAGCGCCTATCCCCCCGAACAATTATCCATGACCTATTGGTTTGTGCAATCCCCGGACAAAATCCAGCACTATACCATTGCCTACAACGAAGCTCAGCACCGGGCCACCGAACGGGAGTTGACCGATTTACTGCAGCAATTTCGCCAAGGATTAGCGGCTTGGCACCGACACCGTACCCCCCTGCCCCACCGCCATAATTGCAACCGTTGTCCTTACCACGAACAGTTTTTTCCACCAGACTAGTTATTTGCCCATGACTTTTAGTGAAGAATTTGAATTGTTACTGCGGGCCTGTTACCCTCTGCTCTACATTCCCACCCAGGAAGAAGAACGACTGGAAATGGCGATCGCCACCAGTGCGGAGAAGTTGGGCAATCGCTCGGTTTACTATTGGGACTTTGTGGAGGGCTACCAGGGCAATCCCAATGGGGCCAATGTGGGGCGCCGCAATCCCCTGCAAGCCTTAGAATTTATCGAAAAATTACCCGGTAGTAGCAACGGTATTTTTGTTCTACGGGACTTTAATCGTTTTCTAGACGACGTTTCCATTTCCCGCAAATTAAGGAATCTAGCCCGTCGTCTCAAAGCTGAAGCCAAAAATCTTGTCATTGTTGCGCCCCAGATCTATATCCCCAACGAGTTGGCGGAAATTATCACGGTGGTGGACTTTCCCCTGCCCAACGGCCTTGAAATTCAAGGAGAAATCGAACGATTACTCAGTGGTTTGGGCCAGACCCTAGAGCCAGCCTTACGGGATGAGTGGAGCCGAGCAGCCCAGGGTTTATCCATGGAAAGAATCCGGCGGGTGTTGGCCCGTTGCCTCGCGGACCATGGCCAGTTAGGAGCAGACGATGTGGAATTGATGTTGGAGGAAAAACGTCAATCCATCCGCCAAACCCAAATCCTTGACTTTTATCCTGCTAGTGAACGCATCAGCGACATTGGGGGCCTGGATAATCTCAAGGATTGGTTGCTCCGGCGGGGGGGAGCCTTCAGTGAGCAGGCCCGGCGTTACGGTTTGCCCTATCCCCGGGGTTTACTGTTGGCCGGCATCCAAGGCACTGGTAAATCCCTTACTGCTAAGGCGATCGCCCACCATTGGCATCTACCCCTCTTGAGGTTGGATGTGGGGCGATTGTTTGGCGGCTTGGTCGGGGAATCGGAAGCCCGCACCCGGCAGATGATCAACCTTGCTGAAGCTTTGGCCCCCTGTGTGTTTTGGATTGACGAAATTGATAAAGCCTTTGGGGGCATGGACAGTAGGGGGGATGGAGGCACCACCAGCAGGGTGTTTGGGGCGTTTATCACCTGGCTAGCGGAAAAAACTTCCCCGGTCTTTGTGGTGGCCACCGCTAATAATGTCCAGAGTCTGCCGCCGGAACTGTTGCGGAAGGGCCGCTTTGACGAAATTTTCTTTGTGGGACTGCCCAATAAAACGGAAAGGGAGGCCATTTTCGCCGTCCATCTGCACCGTCTGCGCCCCCATAAAATGAGCGATTACGACATTCCCCGCCTGGCCTACGAAACTCCAGATTTTTCCGGCGCAGAAATTGAGCAAATTTTGGTGGAAGCTATGCACATCGGCTTTAGCCAGAATCGGGAATTCTCCACCGATGACATTCTTTCTGCCGCTAGCCAGGTGGTCCCCCTAGCTCGCACCGCCAAGGAACAAATCCAATTTTTGCAGGAGTGGGCCGCCGCCGGTAAAGCTCGTTTAGCCTCCAGGGACAGCGGTTTTCCCGCCATTGGCTGACCGTTTACCTCGTTTTCTTCCCCATGGCCAACTCCCCCAGACCCACTGAACAAACCAAACAATTTTTTCAGCAATGGCAAACTTATCAGCAGTTGATTGAGCACAATTACATGGCCCATCGACAAATTCACCAGGCGGTGGGGGCCTTGATTAAGCAACAGCTCGATCGCCCGTTTGATTTGTTAGACCTTGGCTGTGGAGATGCCCAGGCGATCGCCAAAACCTTGACGGGTAGTGAAATTAATTCCTACACGGGGGTGGATTTATCCCCCAATGCCCTGGCCCTCGCCCAGCAAAATTTGGCTACTTTTCCCCGCGTGGAGCTCAGGGAGACGGATTTTTTGACCTATTTAAACCAAGCAAACCCAACCGCCCCAGCTAGCTTTGACCTCATCCACGCCGGTTTTTCCTTGCACCATCTGCTGTTAAAGGAAAAAGAACAATTTTTTGCCCATTGTTTTTCCCTACTGCGCCCCGGGGGATATCTGCTTATCTATGACGTTTTCCGTCAGCCCCACCAAGACCGACAGCAATATCTCCAAGCCTATTTAGACCGGGCCCAAAGCCAATGGCTCGCCCTTGCCCCTGATCAAATCCAGGCGATCGCCGGCCATATAAAGGAGTGCGATTTTCCTGAATTGGTGGCTACCATGGCGGAAATTAGTCAAAAAGTAGGATTTATGCCGCACCAGGTCCTCTTTACTGAGCCTAGGGGTTTCCACCACTGCTTTGCCTTTCCCATTGGTCAAAGTGGAAAAGCCCTGGCCCAAGACGGGGTGTAAAAAGCAATTTTCCGATAATATGGGCAGAAGCTAAACAGTGTCCCAATATGGGGGGCTGTGGGCCGTAAACATTCAATCCGAATAATAAAGGACTGGTTGAAGATGGAAGAACAAAAGACAGCAACTGCTGGGGTTAAAACCGACGTAGGACCAATCACTACTCCCAATCCCAAAAATTCCCCAATCACCGACCAGGCTTGGCAGGAATGGCTACAACCGGTGTGGGAAGTGCTGGGTAAAATTCCTGAAATGACCGGGGAGTTTTTCGAGGACAACAAACAACCCCTCATTTCCCTGGGCATAATCCTGTTGGGCATTATCAGCGTCAAAATCTTGATTGCTGTGCTCGATGCCATTAATGATATTCCTTTATTGGCACCAACTTTACAGTTGATCGGCATGGGCTACACCGCTTGGTTTATCTGGCGTTACCTTTGGAAAGCCGAAAAACGCCAAGAGTTGGCTTCCGAGTTTGGTGCATTAAAGGAGCAAATTTTTGGCGGTTAGTGTCTCCAGACCACCCCAGCTTCTTTTTCCTGCCCCTGTCCTCCGGGTTTAATGTTCGGGGGATTTTTTCTGCCCTGGGTCAAAACCAACCCATCCTGACCCACCGGGGTGGGACAGTTTACGCCTCATTGCCTCGGTGGCTGGTATTCTAGGAGTTAGTTTCCCGCCATTCTTCCTCCCTTTTTTTCAGGAGCGATGAGCAACTCCCTGTCTGTCCTCACAGAGCTATTGCAGTCCTTACCGAGTCTGCGGGCCCAAACCTATTTCAAGTCTTCCCTTACGGCCCTGTCCCACGCCATGGAAGATCAGGTATTAGCGGAAAGTACAGCGGGCAATCCCCTGATTATTGCGGCTTTTCAGCGGGAAAGGTTTTATCGTCAAGAAGCCCATCGCTATCGCCGTATTGCCGATAAGAGCAACCAGGTTTATGTACTCTCCGCCCCGGAGACAGAGTTTAAGCACAGCTCCGGCATTTATGAAACCATTGCCTTTACGCCGGAAGATAGCCTCGCCCAGGAATGGCATTTAGTGGTCATTGGTGATCGTTATGCCAGTTGCTTAATTTGTCGAGAACGGCCCACCCAGGATAAATGGGACAGTACCCGCCGTTTTGAGGGGATTTGGACCTTTGATCGCCAGGTGAGCCGGGTGGCGGCCGAACTGTTGTTAAAACGGATTTTGGCCTACCGTCCAGAGTTACAAGCCAAAATTGAGGAAGCTACCCAAACCTGGCTCCAGCCTTCCTGCACTGTCCCCCCCCGGGGCATTGATGATAACCCCGATCCCTTTGTGCAACGGCTAATTACCTATCTCCAGGCCGGACAGTACAAACTAATTAAGGCCAATCGCAATTTACAGGACAAAGAAGAGCGGGAAAGACTGCTTAACTCGATCACAACGGCGGTGCGACGTTCCCTCGATCCAGAGGAAATTATGCAAGTGGCAGTGGAAAAACTGGGGCAAGGCCTGGGCATTTGTCGCTGTGTAATTTACCGCTGTAGCGCTGATGATGCGGTGGCGACCATTAGCCATGAATTCCTCAGTAGCGGTGTTGGCTCCATCAAGGGTTATCCCTGGCCCCTCAAGGATAATCCCCTGTTTCAGCAGGTGGTGGCCCTCAAGGAGGCGATCGCCATTGACAACATTGACCGAGATCCAAGGTTAGGGGAAGCGGGACCCTCCACAGGAGAAGTGAAAACCCTGGTGAAAAGCTGTGCTATCCTTTCTTGGATGTTAGTGCCGATTTTTTATCGGGAAAGGCTGCTGGGCATGATGGAATTCCACCACTGCGGCCCAGCCCCCACAGAATGGGAGAACGATGCCCTCACCCTAGTGGAAGGGGTGGCCACCCAGATCGGAGTAGCACTGATCCAAGCGGAATCCTATGCCAACCTCCAGGAATTGAATGAGCAATTGGCAGCCCTAGACCGCACCCGTTCTAACCTGGTGGCCATTACAGGGCACGAACTGCGGACTCCCCTTTCCACCATCCAAGTGTGTTTAGAAAGCCTGGCCACGGAACCGGATATGCCCCAGGAGTTACGGCAGGTGATGTTAAACACCGCCCTGGAAGATGCGGAGAGGATGCGTAAACTGGTGCAGGATTTCCTCACATTGTCCCAGCTAGAAAGTGGCCGGGTGGAATGGAACGCAGAGCCGATTTCCCTGGAGGAATGCGTGGAACTTTCCTTGAGCCATATCCGGGCCCACAATCGTGGCCAAGAGGTGCCCGCCATTATTAATCAGGTGAACGGAGAAACCCCCATGGTGGAGGCAGACGGGGAATGGTTAGTGGAATTGTTGACCAAACTTTTGGATAACGCCATCAAATTTACCCCCAGCAATGGTAAGATTTCCATCGCCGTTGATCGCCCGAATCCGTCCCAATTGGAAGTTACCATCACCGATACAGGGCGGGGCATTGAGCCCAACCGCCTGGAAACCGTATTTGATCGTTTTTATCAAGAAGAAGGAGCTTTACGCCGCAGTCGGGGGGGCACCGGCATTGGCCTAGCCATCTGTCGACAAATTGTCAGCGGTTGGGGGGGGGAAATTTGGGCCGCTTCCGATGGTAAAAACCATGGCACCCAGTTCCATTTCACCGTCCCCATTGTTTTGCCAGAGAGCCCTGGCCCCACCGTGGAGGAAATTGTGGCCAAAAAGCGAAAAGCTGTGGCCCCTAGGGCATCTTCCCGGGGCAAAAGAAAATAAGATTTTTTCTTAAATCACCTGACTCAATTAATTCAATATAAAAAATAACCGCACTGCCTATTCGCTATCTGCCAACGATAGTGCCGGTCTCAGTCCCAACATGGAGTTTAAAACTTTTTTCGATGCTTTTCCCCTGGGTCTTTTCGTCGTCAATGCCAAGGGTTGACCAGCT
>NZ_JADEWJ010000127.1:0-10198 GCF_015207725.1 Synechocystis sp. LEGE 06083 | reverse complement strand
CCGTTGATGCTACATTGCGGGCCGCTTCCCCCTATCAAAAATCCCGCCGCCTGCGCCATCCCGATCGCCAAGTAATTGTGGAGCAGTCCGACATCCGGGGCAAAAAGTTAGTCCGTAAAGCCGGGGCATTGATTGTGTTTTTGGTGGATGCGTCGGGCTCCATGGCGTTGAATCGTATGCAGGCCGCCAAAGGAGCGGTGATGCAATTGCTGACGGAAGCCTACGAAAATCGAGATCAGGTTTCCCTCATTCCCTTCCAGGGGGAAAATGCGGAGGTATTACTACCCCCCACCCGATCCATTGCCATGGCCAAAAAACGGCTGGAAACGTTGCCCTGTGGCGGTGGTTCTCCCCTTTCCCACGGCTTAATGCAAGCGGTCAATGTGGGCATGAATGCCAAGCGTTCCGGGGACATTGGCCAAGTGGTAATCGTGGCCATCACCGATGGTCGGGGTAATATCCCCTTAGCCCGTTCCTTGGGGGACGAAATTCCTGAGGGAGAAAAGCCTGATATTAAAGCGGAATTGTTGGAAATTGCCGCCCGCATTCGGGGTTTAGGCATGCAATTGTTGGTTATTAATACGGAGAAAAAATTTGTTTCCACCGGCTTCGGCAAAGAATTAGCCCAAAAAGCTGGGGGTAAATATTATCAACTACCCAAAGCCACTGACCAAGGCATTGCTTCCATGGCCCGCCAGGCGATCGCCGACATGCAATAAAATGCCGTTTACCCCAGTACTTCTTAGCGAATTGAATCAACAAAATCTGGCTCAACCGCCGCCAATTTACGTAGGGCTAAGTTGACCGTCGCTGAGTCTTTGAATATTGCCGCCACATCAGGGTCGAGAAGTACGATATTTGTCCCTTTACGATAGGCTTGATAATGTTTGCCCCGCTCACCACCAGAAAAATCATAAACTTCACGGATGAGAACTTCTTCATGATCATTAGTTGGACTCATACTGTCTCCTTTCTGCTGGAACTGCTGGACGTGCACTAATAATCCGAATGCGTCCTTCTCTTTCCGTATATGAAACAACCAACAATCGGTTTTTAGATGAGTGAGCAACGCTTAACCACCTCATCTCGTTAAAGGAATGATCGGGATCAGGATGGTCAACTCTAACGGATCGCTAAAGACTGTAGCGGCTTCCTCAAAATTTATTCCATGTTTAGTGATATTACGCTTTTGTTTTGCCAAGTCCCACTCAAATTGCATCATTTTTTTCTGTCCAGACTGACACATTCCCGACACTGATACAGCTTGGGACACTAAATTCAACCACCAAGCTTACCAAGCAAGCCATGACCGAGTAAATTACCACCAATTACCCAAAGCCACTGAACTAGGTCTGGTCCGCCAGGCGATCGCCGACATGCAATAAAATGCCTTCTATAATCTAGCCTAACTAAAACTCTTCATTCTGCTAAACAACGGAGTTTGATCCATGAGTGAACATGAATATAATAAATATATTCATCAATTGAGAAGGCAATTGGTCAATGCTATGGAGAGAATAAAAACCCTTGAGTTAGACATAGAACCAGATGGACGCATAAGCGAAGCATTTTCGGTGATGGAAAAACATATGGACGCTCGGTTTGATCAGTTTGATACCAGATTTGATCACCTGGAATCATGGCTAGATCGAATGGATCATCAATTTAATCAACTACAGGCAAAGTTAACAATTATTTTGGACGCAATTACCGGCATCAGTGATTTACCTGAAGAATGCAACAGCCTGACTGTAACTTTATCAAAAACATAAACACCATGCAGAACCAAATCACTATCCACCCAGATATTTGCAACGGTAAACCTACCATTGTCGGAACCAGGATTACGGTACAAACCATAATGGAATTTTTAGAAGCAGGAGATTCTCCAGAAAATATTCTGGAAGATTACCCAGCCTTAACAAGGGAAGATATTTATGCTTGTATGCAGTTTGCCGCAAAGCTGATGGGCAAGCATTTTGAAATCAAAAAAATTGCATGAAGGGATTTTTATTTGACGAAAATTTGCCTGCTAAACTTCAACTAAGATCCTCCTTCCCTATCATTCACGTCTCATTGTTGGGAGAGAGTCTTCGAGATACAGAAATTTGGCAATATTCCAAAGGAAATGACTTAGCAATTGCTGTTCAGGACGTACACTTTTCTGGAAAATAATTCTTAAATCTTCTTTATTGAAGATCGCAACAACGGCTTATAAGAATAAATCAGTCTATGTTTTTCAGCACGTATTGAATCAATGGATAGTACATAGTGTTATCTAAATGTTCTGTAAACCATTCTTCATAAGTACCATTTAATAAATGCGTGGAGATTAGTTTTGATTCTTCTAATAGAACCCATAAATTATGTGTTGCTCGATTAACAAAGCCAAATTTTTTATCAGCTTTCAACCCATCTATTCCATGCTGTAGACATGCAGGACATTGACAATTTTTAAGCTTTCTTTCTTCATCAGTGCTTAGTTCTCTCCCCCTCCAACTTCCTAAACTAGCAACCATTCTATCTCCTGTTCCTGGTAATTGAATTATACCTCTAGCGGCTCTATTACGCCAACCACTTGAGTCCGCTGAATTAATCCCTAATAAGCTTGCTAAATGGATTGTTGCAGTACCTCCGATGCCAAATACATGAAGTTGTTGATTTTTAAATTCATTTCTTACATGTCGAATACTATCTAAAATCTTACGATGAGGAAGTGCCTTGGGAGCCTTTAATAAATTCGGAACAATTCCCCCCAACGCAATTGTATTTTTTGTCGATAGCTTTTCATAACCAACTAACATTTCAATATATTTTTCTAAGAAATTACTAACATGAATTACAGATGTGTACTGTCTTCTATGTTGATAACTTATATTCATTGCCATTGTCTTATCGAAACAAGATTCTTGCTCCTCAATGGTCATTTTAGGCGTTGGAATAAAGTCTTGAGGAATAGGCCACCAATTTGGCTTCGCATATCGAACAAATTCCTCATACTCTTTTTTAGGCGTTTCTCCTTCTTTTGATAAAAAATAAAAAGAACCGTTATCAAGGTAGACTTTAACTGATTTAGGAATGTTTAAAAATTGGTGGAGCCCCAGCTCCATTGCTCGCTGTCTATTTTTGGGCATTTTATGAAAATCTCCATATGAAATCATTACTGCTTTAAGGTTAAGCAGATGATAGGGAGATTCTTTGTCCCACACACGGGGATCAATACTTTTTAAAGTAATACCAGCAACAATTTCCAAAATACTCTAATCCATATTCTGAACAAAGTTTAAGTATTGATTCCATAGTTGATTTTTAATATGAGCAGATAAAGTTTGTCCAACATCTTTAGAGAACCGATGAGCTTGCTGAGTAACTGTAGGAATTAAATAAGTAATTTGTTCATCGCTACCAAATGAGTGATCTTGATCAACATCAAAACTTGAATATTTGATGGCGGTCAAAATCTTTGATAATTTTTCTTCAGGGGATGATAGACAATCATCAAAAAATTCATAACGTGGTAACAATTTGCTAGGATTTGGAGCATGACCAATAAAAACAATATAGGTATGAAACTTTTTACATAATGCCCTATACTGACTAATGTCTATGTTTTGATTAGTTTCTCTAATTTTATTTTCATAGTTTTCAAAATAACTCTCAAGATCATTAATATCTGGTGCCTTTTCATTTAAATTTGCTCTGGTCGTGAAGGAGCGTCTAATTAAACATGTTGAAATAGCAGATTTAAGCTGTTCTTTTGCAAAGTCAGGCGAACTAAGAAGTATTGTCATAGCTTGGCCATCAGTTAATGAGCAACCACCAACTGTCCAGTTAGCATCAATATTTTGTTCAATGTACCAATCAAGAACCGCACTGTAAAGTTTTAGGCGAACATTCTTAGATACACCACAGTATAAACGTCTAGAGTTTTCTGATGCGTTTAAACATTTAAGTAACTCAATGATTGCTTTTCTCGTAAATTCACCACGACGATTATCTATTAAATAATTGTCAAGATAAGCATCTTGGGGAAACAAACTACCATCCCGTAGGATCAGGTCAAAACGGTCTCGCCCATTATTAAGCAAAAATTCATGCTCAAACAAATATTGTCCAACATCCATCGCCGATGCAGTACAACGTATAAAATCTTCTGGCTCAAGCTCATCTTGGTAAGATGGATCAATCAACATCCATTTAAGAATATCATTTGTATCTAGTGGATTAAAACGACCTTGATCAAATGAAGCTTGGCCATCCTTAACATGAAGAACACTTCCTGCCGCATTATTTAACAAAAAAGGCACATTACGGGAAAAAAATCTTGCGGGGCTTGGCACCGAGTTTCTGTGTTGACTAACATCGGATGAAGCAATTGAAAAATTTGCGTTGTTTAATAAATCATCATTAGTTTCTATGATATTCAAAAAATATTCTCCAACGATATGATCATTTAAGTGTTGTTTGATATATTCCTTATTTAAAATTACAGACCATTGAGAACTTCCTCGTGGAGGTGACTTAATGTTGATGTGTTTTTTTGTCATCCCAAAGCCACGAATGGTCACTTGTCGCAACAATTTTGCAAAGCGCTCTGAATGGACGGTATTTTGCTCGATTCGATTTGAAATATCGATAATAAACTCAAAATATAGATCTCTTGGGTTGACACCGAGTAACTCTTCTCTAGCCTTTTTAATAGTAGAATCCCATTCTCTCTGGGAATCTACTAATTTTTTCATATAAACTGCAGTTTCTTTCAGAGGATCATATAATCTGGAAACCTGATCTCTAGAATATACTTCTGCTGAATTTATAGCTTGATCAAAGTCCATTTCTAATTGTATGTAAGGTGAGGGTAGAGTTTTTTTCTTTGAGCTAGGCATACCAAATAGATAAATTATTTCAGCTTTTCAATTTCATCGATCCATTTATCATTCATTTCTGCAAAAATATCAGGTGTTTTTCCTCCTTCAGAATCTTCTGTATATCGTTCACGAATTTTTACTGGAATGGTATGCTTTATACTTTCATAAGTTCCAGATAGTAAGCAGGTTCCTCGCGGCATTTTAGGTAAAGCTCGGAGCATTTCATCAGATGCATCAGACTTAACTCCCTTGATTGCTTCGAGTTGATCTGGCTCAAGCGCAAAAATCATGCGGGTATTGCATTGACGGATAACACTTTTATCAATATCAACAGGACTTTGAGTCATTAAAACCATACAAATTCCATGATGTCGCCCAATGCGAACTCCTTCTAAGAGAATTTGCTTACAAGGACTTGTCTCTCCTTGGGGCACAAATAAATGTGCTTCATCAACTACGACAACATATGGTGGAATGTGACCTCTTAATCTCAAGCTTTGGAGCTCTCGTAATATAACTGTAGCAAGAGTTTGAAGTTGTTTTGATGTCATATTTTTGCAGTTTATGGCAAGACATGGATGCATGTATTCTCTCCAGTTAACGCCATCGCCAAACATAGGGTCGTTAGCCAAACTATTAAGTTTTCTTTGAACAGCTTCCGCCAAACGAGGTGCATCTCCAGGTTTACTAGATAAATCAACTGCAGTTGTGTTGATTTCTTGTTGAATATCCGGTACTCCGAATTTTTGAATATCCCGATTAACTAATCGTGTTTTTAGATTATCAAATGCTCTACCTGCTACTTCACTATGAAGAGAATTTTTTTGCGTAATTTCAGGCAACAATTTAATAAATTCTTCTTCAGTCAAAGAAGATATTCGTACAGTGAAGTCTAAACCTGGTTTTACGACCTTGCCATTGTGAGCTTCTACAAACTTTGAATATTCATCTTGTGTATCTATGAAGATTATAGGCAAAAATTGTTTTAGTAGCTCTTCTGCAACAACCCCCATCGCATAACTTTTACCACTCCCTGTTGTTCCCCCAATAAAAAAATGCCTTTGGATTGATTCTTTTTTCAAAACAATTTTGGTTTTGAGTCCACCAATAGTATCACCAATGTATAAACCATTTTCCTGTTCATCTATCAAGCCCAAGACATTAACTATTTCAGTAGAGTCCGCAATATAAACATCAGCCCCTGAGTTGGGTAAATTTTCTGGAGACCGAATTGATCCATTGATTAGTTCGCCAATCAGGTCTGCTTCTACCAAACGATAAATATCTGTACTTAGCTCTTCAGAAATATGTGGTGACTTTAAGCCAAGTGCATCCTCAACACTGATTCGATCAGGGTTTTTATTAGGATTTTTTTCATATCCCCCGCGAATACGGGCAAATAATATTGACGATTCTTCTCGTTGCATCCACATTTTTACAATGACGCCGGGTTTAACGTCTCTTCCTGCCTTCAGCTTAATTCTAACGGTTTCAAAAGTTGGTGTTTCGGTATCAGAAATTACTGTGCCAACAAGATTTGCATCCATAGAATTTATACTCCTAGTTAATCAAAAAAATCCGAATAGACAACTACACCTAATTGACCTAAAAACTTTCTTGCTGCAATCGAGTGAAATTGCCCAACAGGCAACCCTGTCAACTGACTAACGAGCCATTTGGTCGATATTTTCTCCTCACCAATCAAAATATACCATGATTCATAAGAAAATGGCCTGCCAATACCAGCATCAATACTATTTTTTGCTTTTAAGTAGATTTCTTCGTAAGTAAGAGAGTAGGAAACGCCTTTAAATGTAGCAATCCTAACACTGGTCTCCTGTGTCTGGACTTTATAATTCTCTTTTTGGGGGAGGTCACCATATAGCCAGTAACGCAAATGAGACAGCTTTCGCCCTATGCTCCCTGTCGCTACTTCGACTTGAAGATTGTCTCTGGCGTATTTCTGATACCCGTCAATCAGATGTAGATATTGTTTACCAGCCGAAATATGAAGTTTTGTATACTGCTGAGAGTTTAGTATCTCTCGAAAAATGGACCGACTTTGCCCACTTATTTCTTTGATTTTATTTTTAGTTAGCTTTTCGTCATAGTTGGGAATTGGAGTATCATAAGGTATGATGCCAAACTTTGCAGAGAGTATGTAAATATCCAGATAGCTTGCTTCTTTTTGAGCAAGAAAACGCCTTAACAGTCGAAAAGCAGGACCATCATAACGTTCAATTGCCGGCATATTATTGCCACTTACTATTTTTTTGCGTGAACAGGATATTAATAAAAGTGATTTTTCTTCTTTTTTAATGACCATCTTTTGATAATTTAAATTATTATTCTATCCCAAAAAGTAGTATTTAAAATGGCGTGATTATGGTTGATTAGAGTTGGTCTGGGTCAATGCCCAGATCCCGCAATTTATTGGCTAATTTTTCAGCCCGCTGTTTCTCCTGCTCAGTTTTTTCCTTCTCCTCAGCTAGGCGTTGCCTTTCCAGATCCAAACTTTCTTGACCCCAGAGCAGAAGATTGCCATCTTTATCCCACCATCTCAGCCAGCCAGTGGTCATTTCCGCTTTTTTACCCTGCCAAACTCCCAAAAACAGGTTCATTTCCTCCAACCAAATGCGGCCATCAGCATTAAGTTCCTGCTTTTGATACCTACCATCGATTAACCGATAGATATCCAAACAATCCGTTTTAGGATGGAAAATTGCGTAAATAGGCACCTGTAGAATTTGTTCATAAAAGTACCATTTACCGTAGGGATAGTAAGGATTGATGGAATATTCTCCCCCCTCCGTTTCTGAAATAAACTCCATCACCACCAACGGGCGATCGCCTTCGGCATGGGGAGTATAACTGCGGCGGATTACCCCATCTTTGAGCGGTTCAACGGCAGGAATATAAACCCAGTCCGGGGCTTTAACGACAATTTTTTCGTCTACCGTGGCGCAAATGCCAAAATTGGTGGCAATTAGGCTAGTTTCCAAAATCAAGCCAGCTAGTTCCAGAGCTTCCCGGAGGGCGGCGGCTAATAGGGGTTGTAAGTTACTTTCCACAGGATCATCGGGCAAAATAAAATCGTCCGGCAGTTTTTCCCAGCGGATTTTTAGGTTCTTTTCCGAAGGAAGGGTTTGGATGGCTGTCATGAACTTAAACAGGCTGATCTGCTCTGGCTTTGTTAGAGTCTAACCTTTTTATTTGGCGATCGCCTACGTATGATAGTGTTAATCCCAAATCAATTTTAAAATCTCCCATAAGTTTATCTTCATGCTCACTAAATTGAATCATTTTAAACTTATCAATCTTGGTTTAATTTACCACAGCCAAGTGGGTTAATTCTTCACTAGCTAAACCGCTGATGGTACCACCTAAATTTAAAACTTCTGTCAAAAAGGCGATCGCCTCTGAGGTAATAATTTCTCCGGGGACAAGGACGGGAATACCGGGGGGATAGGGACAAAGCAGACCAGCACTAATTTTCCCAATGACTTCATTAACGGTTACTAGTTTTTGGGGAGCATGGGCGGCTCGACGGGGAGTCATGGCCAGGGTAGTACTAGGTAAGGGGGGCAAAGTTAATTGAAACGGTTGTTGAAAACTTGTGGGCGCTAACTGAGTTAAAGCTTCTAATAAACGAGCTAAATCCTGGGCTTGATTGCCAATGCTGATGATAAAACTTAACTGCCTTAGGGTGGGCAATTCCGCTGTAATTTGAAATTTTTCCCGTAACAAATCATCTAATTCAAATCCGGACATTCCCCAGGCGGTCGCATCGATGGTAATGCGGGTGGGATCAAGGGCTAAAGCTCCGGAATAAGGTTGGACAATTTCTAATAAAACTAACCCCGGAATTTGAGTTAACTTTTGTCGGTAATGGAGGGCAAATTCCCACACTTCCGCCATCATTTCTCGCCCACCATTGGCCATTTGGTGTCGGGCGCTATCGAGGGAAGCCAGCAAAACATAATTGGGGCTAGTGGATTGAATTAATTGCAAACATTGACTGATTTTTTGGGGATTAATCAAACTGCCTTGGGCGTGTACCATGGCGCATTGACTCAAAGCTCCCAACATCTTATGGGTGGATTGGACCACAATGTCTGCCCCGAATTCCAAAGCCGGTCTAGGTAGCAGGGGATGGAAGGGAAAATGGCCCCCATGGGCTTCATCAACAATGACGGGTAATTTAGCCCCATGACTCAATTCAACTAATTTCTGTAAGTCCCCCACAACGCCATGGTAGGTAGGATGGAGCAAAAATACCGCTTTGGCATCGTCATGTTTTTGTAGCGCTTGGCATAGGGTTTCTGGACTAATCCCCAAGGCCAAATCCCAATCTGGGTTAATTTCCGGCTCTAGAAAAATTGGCACGGCCCCAGCGTGGATTATGCCGGCGATCGCCGCTTGGTGAACATTCCGAGGCAAGAGAATTTTATCCCCATCGCCACAGGTGGCCAAAATTGCCGCCACAATGCCCGCCGTAGAACCATTAACGGAAAACCAGGTTCGTTCTGCCCCCCACAAATCCGCCGCTAACTCCTGGGCCTTGGCGATCGCCCCGCTGGGAGCAAAGAGATTATCCAACTCCGGTAATTCTGGCAGGTCAGCTTGGAATAGGGCTGGCCCTAACCATTGTTTGAATCCAGGGGCAATACCCTGACCCCGTTTATGGCCCGGTGCGTAAAAAGGCGTGTCCCGCTGTTGAGCAAGGTTTTTCAGCGTATTCGCTAGGGGCAAATCCTGTTGATCTAAACTAGCCATTACAGATCAGGGAAGACAGTTTGCACCGCCGATTGCACTAATTTTCCTGCTTGGACATTAACTCCCTTGGCTAAGGGTAAATCATTTTCCCAAGCTTTTTCCCCTAGATTGGCCAGTTTCAACACATAGGGCAAAGTACTGTTATTTAAAGCTTGGGTAGCTGTCCAGGGAGCGGCTCCAGGCATATTGGGAATACCCACATGGACTATCCCCACCTCCACATAACTGGGCTCACTGTGGGATGTTACCCGTAAGGTTTCTACACAGCCCCCTTGGTCGATCGCCACATCCATAATTACTGCCCCTGGTAACATTTGCTCCACTTGGGATCGGGAGACCAGCACAGGGGCTTTTTTTCCAGTTACCAACACCGCTCCAATTAACAAATCGGTGTGGGGTAATAGCTCTTCAATCTCGCTGGCATTGCTATAGCGTAGATCCACCCTGGAGCCGAATAATTCCCCCAATTGGTTTAAACGATCCACATTGACATCCAAAATAGTCACCACAGCCCCCAGTCCGATCGCCATTTTGGCCGCTTCCGTACCCACAAC
>NZ_JADEWJ010000126.1:0-10236 GCF_015207725.1 Synechocystis sp. LEGE 06083 | reverse complement strand
ACTTTATCTTTCACTTCCTACAAAAGCGTTTTGATCAAACCATTGAGTCGGCCATAGGCGATCGCCCCCAATAATTGTTAGAACTGGATTAATACCTTTGCGAGGGAAAATACCATGGCCGTCAAAAAACAGTTTGCCAATTTTGCCGAAATGCTGGCCGGTTCCCCCAAGCCGGTGTTAGTGGACTTTTACGCTACCTGGTGCGGCCCCTGTCAAATGATGGCCCCCATTCTTGAGCAAGTGGGCAGTCATCTCCGCCAACAAATCCAGGTGGTGAAAATTGACACCGATAGATACCCGGCGATCGCCACCCAGTACCAAATCCAGTCTTTACCAACGTTGGTGTTATTCAAGCAGGGGCAACCGGTGCATCGCATTGAAGGCGTACAACAGGCCGCCCAGTTAATCCAACAGTTGCAGGTTTTTGTTTAAATATAATTCCGGCGATCGGGAAGAAAACACTTTTCTTGTAGTCTCTCCCGTTTAGTTGGACTTTCCCATGGAATGTATTTGAAAAGTCCCTCTGACCTTCCGAGTTCGGAAAGAAACTAGATATCCATTTCCTATTGGCTGAAGCGTTAGGGGGCAAACTAAAACCTTGCAAACGGGCTCCTAGGACCTCATTTGTCAGGGAATGTTGGGTTGCTCCAGCTATTAGTAAGATAGCCAAATCATGAGAAAAGTGGAAGTTGTCCCCCATAACCAAAAATGGCGAACGGCGTTTGCAGTTGAATCGGAACGGGTCGCCGCTGAAATGGGAGAAAATGTTATCGCCGTACACCATATTGGCAGCACAGCTATTCCCGGCATCTATGCCAAACCCATCATCGATCTGTTGGTTGAAGTCAAAAATATTTTTAATGTGGATGAGCAGAACTCATCTATGGAATCAATTGGCTACGAAGTGATGGGAGAATTTGGCATTCCTGGTCGTCGATACTTTAGTAAGAACAACCAAGCGGGGTTCAGAACCCATCATATTCATATCTTCGAGGTTGGTTCAGAGCAAGTAAAACGTCACTTAAAATTTCGAGATTACATGATTGCCCATGCTGACGACGCCCAGAAATATAGCGAAATAAAACGCAAGTTGGCAAAAAAATATCCTACAAATATCGATAAATATATGGATGGTAAAGATCAATTTATTAGAGAAATAGACAGGAAAGCGGCACAATGGCACAAAACACAAAAAAGTCAACTTTCAATAACTCAATAATTGCTGGTCAGTATTCCTTGATAGAGTTCAATTAATCAGCATCAATAGTCCGGCGAATCCAGCCGTTGACCGTAAATCGACTGTGGGCAAATTCTCTAGAAGGACAAATCACAGGCATTACTTCATGGCGGCAACGGCTATTAAAAAAGATAATGGAATTATTAGTGGGGGGTAATTGTTTGAAAATTGGAATGGGTAATAATAGTGCTGTTTTGAAGTTCCGTATCGTAGAGTTTTAACTACCCCCCAGAAAATGCCTTTGGTTCTTGGTAAAAATAATAGACATAGGTGATTTGTCGGCTGGCTGTTTTTTCACTACGGGCATCGTTATGAGTTTTGTAACCTACATTCCGCACGTAGTACACCTTCGTCTGAAGTCGAGTACGACGGCAAGCCTATTTCGGAGTTTGCCTCTTGACCCCCAGTCAGTCAATACGCAAAAACTACGCTATCTGTAGTGTTTTCCCGAAAATTTAGTAACTATTGGTAGAGCCTGCGGAATATTGGTTGTAATAACAACCATCATTATGGGCTGTAAGCTGCACTTCAATTTCTGCAATTTCGAAAGGGGGAATTTTTAATTGTTCCAGTAATTCCAGTAGCGTCTTTGTGATTCTTTCCCTTATTAGGGCTGACAATACCGGAATTTTTTTAGAAAAAAGCACATAGGATTGGCGATATTGATTTGCTTTAGTGGTAATGTTTGACTCCATATATTGCTGTCGTCTGTTAATTGCTTCTCTGATAAATTTTTCATTTTCTTCTGGGGATAAAAAGTCTTTAACTTCTACATAATTAGCAGGCAAAAATATTGATTCCTACTATTGATCCCCCTGAATTATTTAAGATCAATAATACTTTTGTCAGACAATTTATGGTTGAACAATTTTAGCTGTTTTGTAGGTAACAAAAATCCCCCTCCCAATTAACAAAGGAAGGGGGACAACAGGCAACAAAGCCTTCAGATGATTAACAAGAATGGATTAAGGCTCCAATCATGGTTAAGAATGGGGCAATTACATCATGCCCATGCCACCCATGCCGCCCATACCACCCATTCCGCCCATGCCACCCATATCGGGCATAGCGGGGGCCGCTGGTTCAGGTTTTTCCACTACCAGGGCTTCGGTGGTTAGCACCATACCAGCGATAGAAGCAGCATTTTGCAGGGCAGAACGCACCACTTTGGCGGGGTCGATGATACCAGCGGCAATTAGGTCTTCAATTTTGCCGGTGATGACGTTGTAACCTTGGTTGCCAGTGGCTTCTTTAACTTTTTCGACAATGACAGAACCTTCCACCCCGGCATTGCTGCCCAACTGGTGTAGGGGGGCTTCCAGAGCTTTGGCAATGATGTCGGCCGCCACCCGTTCTTCATCGTTGCTGAGTTGGGCTTTAAAGGCTTGAATTTTGCCAGCTAAACGGATTAGGGTTGTGCCACCACCAGGGACAATACCTTCTTCCACCGCTGCTTTAGTGGCGTTGAGGGCATCTTCAATGCGGAGTTTGCGGTCTTTGAGTTCCGTTTCAGTGGCGGCGCCGACTTTAATCACGGCCACACCACCGGCTAGTTTGGCGATGCGCTCTTGGATTTTTTCTTTGTCGTAGTCAGAATCGGACGCGGCGTATTCTTTGCGTAGTTGCTCAATGCGTTCTTTAACTCCGGCAGAGGCCCGTTTGTCCGCTCCAGCAACGAGGATGGTGTTGTCTTTTTCCAAAGTGGCTTTAACCGCTTGACCCAATTGATCCAAGCTCACGCTGTCGAGGCTCAGGCCAATATCTTCAGAAATGACACTACCACCGGTGAGGATGGCGATGTCCTGCAACACCGCTTTACGCCGATCGCCAAAGGCGGGGGCTTTAATGGCGGCCACGTTGAGCACACCCCGGGCTTTGTTGACCACTAGGGTGGCGAGGGCTTCTCCTTCAATATCTTCAGCAATAATCAACAGGGGACGACCGGCCCGGGCAACGCTTTCCAGCACGGGTACCAAGTCGGCAATAGCGCTGATTTTTTTGTCGGTGATTAGAATCAGAGGATTATCAAACTCCACCAACTGGCGATCGCTATCGGTGATGAAGTAGGGAGAAATGTAACCCCGGTCGATCTGCATCCCTTCTACCACTTCCAACTCGGTGTTGAGGGACTTGGATTCTTCCACGGTGATGACGCCATCTTTGGTGACTTTGTCCATGGCATCGGCAATCATGGCCCCTACTTCCGGATCGTTACCGGCAGATACGGTGGCCACCTGGGCGATCGCCGAACCTTCTACGGGTTTAGCCAAAGCCTCAATTTCTTGGACGAGGAAAGTGGTAACTTTTTCGATGCCCCGACGGAGAGCTACAGGGTTAGCTCCAGCGGCCACGTTACGTAAACCTTCCCGTACTAAAGCTTGGGCAATAATAGTGGCGGTAGTGGTGCCGTCCCCGGCAATTTCCTTGGTTTTGGAAGCAACTTCCTGGATTAACTTAGCTCCAGCATTTTCTTCCGGGTTAGACAGTTCAATTTCTTTGGCGACGGTGATGCCATCGTTGACAATTTGGGGAGCACCGTACTGCTTTTCTAATAAAACGTTGCGACCTTTGGGGCCGAGGGTAATCCGCACTGCATCGGCCAGGGCATTAATCCCCGCTTCCAGGGAGCGTCTGGATTCATCCTTAAAGGAAATAAGCTTAGACATAGACTAAAAAGTTACAAATAACGTCAAAGGTGGCGGACAAGTCCATAAAGCACTCTAGCACTCTTGGCAGTGGAGTGCTAAGCCAAACAAGGTTCGGTTTTCCGTTCTTTGGGACGCTTAAGATACTGAATTTTTTTGCTTACTGACTGGTGGTGATGCCCCGTTCCCGCAGTTGCCGGATGAAATAATCTTCCAGGGAAGGCCTGGCCAAATTGAGGCTGATTAAACTGGCTCCAAGACTAGGTAAAGCATCCACTAGCGTTTGGGGATCTCCCTGGTAATCACCATGCCAGACATCCTGTTCCTGACTGAGGTTACCTAAATATTTGCTTAATTCCTCTGCTTGTCCCCCCCGTAAGACCACTTGGTAACCTTCGTCGGTGCCCAACACTTCCGCTAAAGAACCGCTACAGAGCAATTCTCCCCGGGCCAAAATGGCAATGCGGTCACAAATTTGCTCCACGTCGGCCAAAATGTGGGAGTTGAAAAAGATGGTTTTGCCCTGTTCCTTGAGGGAGAGAATAATTTCCCGCACCTGGTAACGCCCCAGGGGGTCTAAACCGGACATGGGTTCATCGAGGAATACCACTTCTGGATCATTAATGAGGGCCTGGGCCATGCCCACCCGTTGCAACATACCTTTGGAATATTGCCGCAATTGCTTCTTTTTGGCAGTTTTTTGGGCCAGCCCCACCAGGTCGCACATGGCCATAATGCGCCGTTGCCGTTCCCTTTTGCCAATCTGAAACAGGCTGCCGATGTAATCTAAAAATTCCCAGGCGGTTAAAAAGTCATAAAAATAGGCATTTTCCGGCAGGTAGCCAACCCGTTGTTTCGTTTGGCGATCGCCGATGGGTTTGCCCAGGAGGGTGCCCCGGCCGCCGCTGGCACGGATAACCCCCAAAAGAATTTTTAATAAGGTAGTTTTGCCCGCCCCATTAGGACCAAGCAGTCCAAAGGTTTCTCCCGGTTGCACCGCAATGGATAAAGGTTTAAGGGATTCCACCTTCTGATTCATCCAAAAGCCAGTACGGTAGGTCTTGCTAATCTCCCAGGTTTCCACCACATGGCCCTGGATTGGTTCCTTTGCCTCGGCGATCGGAGTTGACACGACCATTAACTTATTTCCTCCCTGAAAAAGTCCTGCCCAGAAGACCTAACCACTAATACTAAAAACACATCGATCAGTTTCGATCATGGTGGAAAAGGTCTTAAAAATAACTGCGCAGGATTTGACATACTGCTGAGCCCATTGTTGAGCCAACTCAATTTGGGTTGGGGTCAACTGCTCCTGCTTTGGCCCTTGATAGTTAAGTTTAACGGCTTTTTTATCCACCTCAAACTGAGCGAACCATTCTTCCTTGGGCCGGGTCGATTGGAGATAACGACTAGCCATGGTACTACCTAAATAATGATTACCTAAACTACCCAAATATTCAAAAGTTAATAACAGGTCTTCCACCGTCAAGCTAGTGGGGAGGGAAGCTTGGCCAGACTGTTCCTCTTTGAGCGGAGTTTGAGCCTCGGTTTGAGGACTAGGAGCACTATCCCCTGCCACCTTGATCAGACCGAAGTTTTCGGGCTTAAAACCGGCGTCAAACTGGGTTTGTTGATTATATTTGGCATTGGTTAACTTTGCCCCAGTTAAATCTGCCCCCGTTAGCAAAGCCCCGTGCAAGCAGGCTTCTTCAAGATTAGCCCTGGTCAGTAACGCTCCGGCACAAAGGGCCTGGTCTAAATGGGCTCCGTGGAGATTAACTTTGAGCAAAAAGGTTTTTAGTAGGGATGCCTGCCCCAGGTCAGCCCTAGCCAAATTAGCGCCGGACAGATCCGCATTGTTAAAATAGCAACCCTGCAATTTACAGCCTTGCAAATCTGATCCCCGCAGGTTGGCCTCGCTGAAGTCTGAGCCACTAAAATCTGCTCCAGCTAGGGTGAAGCCGTGGAGGTCAATGTGCCGCAGGGCTAAGTTAGGAAAATGGCGCTCCCCTGCCTGGTATTGACTAAGAATCGCCTGGGCTTGATTACTGTCTACCATCGAAAATTTTTCCGCTGCCGAGACTGCCGGTCAATTAAGATTAACCCTATCTAGTGCAAACCATAGCATTCAGTGGGTAACTTGTTGTCAACCCTGCATTGTGCCCTGTCAACAGGGGACAAGGGTTTGCGTCCGCACTCCGGCAAATCCCCTCTAAAGCAGTAGTTTTTGTCTTCCGTGGGCTATCTGCCAGGGAGCTAGAACTTTGCCCTTAAACATCGCCAAGGGTGCAACTAAATATTTTTTCTAGGAGGCCAACCATGGGCATATTTAGACTTTCTCAATTTTCCGCATCGGTGCTGTTATTATCCGGCACCCTTCTCACTGCCTTGCCCCCCTCTCCCCTGTGGGCCAACGAAATGCAACAACTGCTTACTGTCACTGGCCAAGCTTCGGAATCTGTCCCCACCACCCTAACTGAAGCCCAGCTAACAGTGGAAGTCCAAGCCGATACTGCTAACCAGGTTCAAACGGCGATCGCCGAACGGAGTAACCGTCTGGTGGCATATCTACGCAGTCAACGGGTGGATAAGTTACAAACCCAGGGGCTACAACTCCAGCCCAACTATGTCTATAGCAACAATGAAAGAAGGTTAGAAGGCTACATTGGCAGTAATACCGTCAGTTTTCAGTACCCAAGCGACCAAGTGGGAAAAATCCTTGACGAAGCTGTGCGGGCCGGGGCCAGTCGCATCGATGGCATTCACTTTATCGCTACCCCTGAAACCCTGAAGGCAGCAGAGCAAAAGGCCTTGGTCGCCGCCACCGCCGATGCCCAAGCCCAAGCTCGGGTAGTGCTGTCCAGTTTAAATTTAACCCCCCAAAACATTGTCCGCATTGTTATTAATCCCAGTCCAGGGCAACCCATGCCCCTTTTTAGGGGGGCCCTGGCCGCTTCCCCAGTAGCGGAATCTGCGCCCACACCCATTATTAGCGGTGACCAAACAGTACAGGCCACAGTGACCCTGGAAATTGCCTATTAATTGTTTCTGCTAGGGCGTCGGGCCATCCGTGGGATTGCCATTGCCGGGCTGAATCAAATCGGGAGTATTGCCGGGGTTCACTTCCGGTTCCCTAATTTCAGGGATGGGTAGCCAGTAAATCACCAAGGCAAAAACTGCTAAGCCCAAAGCTCCCAAGCTGGCGGGAATGGCCCGTTGCACAAAGGGTTCGTCCGGTTGCCGGTGGCGACGAGACAGGGGTTCTAGGGTAAGGGAAAAGTCCGGTAAAGTATGGCGATCGCCAATAAATTGGTCCACAGCTTCCACCAGGTCAAAGAGTTCCACAGTGGATAGATCAACGGCGATCGCCTCGGAGGATTCATCAGCCGGGGGATGCCACACCAAACGGTGCAGGGCCTGATCCGGCAGGGGGGTTAACTCGGCCCATTCCCCATTTTCTCCCCTGGTTTCTGTGGGATGGGGAATACCACTCAGACAACCCTGGGCGTAACTGTTGACCGCTTTAGCCAAGGCCTCCAGAAAAGCGCGGCCACCTTCCAAACTTTGGTTGGTGCCGAGGAACTGACAACGGGCATTGAGAATGATCTGCAAATCCTCGTTGCTAGAACTGGGATCAGTGCCGCTGGCCATGCCCTCCAGGGTGAGGGTACAGTTGGGTAAGCGATAGGGTCTTTGAATATTCAAGCCACTTCTCCGTCAAACAAGCTGATCCATAAACGTTCCATGCCGATGGTGCCAGTGCAAAACAATAATTGGTTGAGCAAACCCAGGGCAAAATCGTCCATGGCCGGTTCCGAAGCCAACAACACCGATACTTTAGCCCGGCGGGGATTCATCCGGCTACTAAAATGGGAACGGAATTGGTCTAGGTAATCCGACAGTAAAAAATTGGTACCCACCGGCAACTGTTTGGCCCGCATTTGTCGTTCCGCAATGAGCAATTGCCGCATAGTTACATTCAACGGCTTGGCCTGGTAATGGGCGATCGCCGTCAAAGCCTTAGCTTGGTCGAGGGTGAGCAGGGTGCGGTTATAGGAACGTCGCCAGGGATTAGTACAGCGTAACCGCCACAGAGCCAGGGCATGGGGAACAATGGACTGTAGCCCCAAACTTTCCGCACTGGCCAGCATTTTTGATGCCGAGCCCACATCCAAAGCCTCGATCGCCAGTAAGAGCAAATCAAGGCGTTGCTGTAACTGACTGGCACACCGCTGATTAGAGAGGGGAAAATCCGGCAAAGTTTTTAGCACAGCGGCCTGTTCTTCAACAACAACGGCGGCATCAGACATGGGCAAAGTTAACAGGCTGAGTTGGGCAACGGAGCAGAGCAGCCCAAAGGCTACCCAGAAAATAGTCTAAATTTTGACACTGCAAACCATGGTATCGCATCGGGTCAGACTCCCATCAAAAACCACGGCTGACCAAGAAAAAGCCAGTCTGCAAAGCACCGATGATTAACCCCAGCACTCCCCCCAGATTAACAATGGCCTGGAGTTCACTGCGGACAATGGCCTGGACAGCGGTTTCCAGCTCGGCGGCGGGGGTTTCATTAATACGGTTGATAATCACCTGGTCAATGGCCAGGATGGGAATAATTTGCTTGACAATTTTTTCTAAATCCTCCTCCAAATACCGTTCCAAAATTGACGCCAACTCCTCGCTTACCAAGCCCAGGGAACCGGTCACCGCCGTGGAAGATTGGAGACGATTGACAATGAGCACCGCCACGTTATCCCAGTCCACCGAGTTACCAAAATCCTTCAGAAAAGGTTCCCCCCGCTCCCGAATATAGGTACGCACCACTTCCCCGGTGGTTCGCCGCAATTGTCGCACCGTCGAAACGGGTAAATTTTCCAAGGATAATTGCTGGAGCCAGTCCTTGAGGCGATTCCGAATTTCCAAGGAAAGTAATAATTCCTTCAGGCGCAAATTGGCCGTTTCCTTTTCCTCCAGGCAAAAAGCCCGCAAACGGGTGAGGGAATTACGCACCCCAAATAAATTAGCCACCACCCAATAGGTGCCACTGGTTTTTTCCCGAAAACCCTCGTCAATTACCTGGATATTGCGATCGCTCAAAAAATCCACCAACGCCAAACGAATGGTATCCGGCGGCAATACTGTGCCTAATAACCAATCAGCGAACTGACGGGATTGCAGTTCCGACAATCGAAATTCCAGCAAAATTTGGTCAAAAATACGGTTAATCTGATCCGAGAGAAAATTATCCTGCCGGGCCAGGGCTTTTAGTAAGCGGGGCAAAGATTCACTAAATAAATCCCGCAAAATATTGGCGAGAATTTGAGCGGTTTTTTGTTGCTTATCTTCCCGAATTTGTTTCAGGGCCAATTGCAATAGCCACCCCAAGGCCCCCTCTACTCGGTCCCGTTGCAGGAGTTTACGGGCTAGCCGTTGTAGCTCCTCTGGGGTCAGCAAAGATCCCATAATAGTGTCGGAAACCCTCTTGGCCAGCCGTTCCTGGTTGCGGGGAATTAATCCAGGGGTGAAGGGCAGTTGATAGGGCCCCAAAAAGAGGGGTTTGTAGGGACGAAATAGCATTTTGATGGCTAAGTCGTTGGTAAAATAGCCAATAATTCCCCCTGCAATGGGGGGTAAAGCGAGGGTGAGGAGTAGGGAGTAGTTAATCATCATCAATGGCAAGGCAAGGCAATCCCCAGCCCAGACGGAACAGGATTCAGAGGATCATAATCTTGGCCAGACCGGGGTGAAGATGAAGAAGCATCAAGGTTTCTCATCAGTGCGAACACAATTTTTGCCCCTCCTTCCCAAAGTAATAAATCCCGCCCTTGAAAATCGAAGATCACTGTCTCAGCTTTAATAAATTTTCCTGCACCACCGGCGGTAAACGGCGCATAATTTTGCCCTTGGCGGGGTCGATCGCCACTAGGGTAATTTTGCCAGTCACACAGAGTTCCCCGGTTTCTAGGCAAACAATTTGATTTTGCCATTCCAACCGTACTTTCTGGATTTCTTGCATTTGCACTTTAATCACTGCGGTTTGCCCCAGGCGGATGGCACGGTGGTAGCGTAGGGCCAGGTTCACCACCGGTAAATCACAGCCCAGCTTGACCAAATCGGCAAAGTCCACCCCAATGGACCGCAAACATTCAACTCGGGCGGTTTCCAACCAGGTTAGGTAGGTGCCATGCCAAACAACGCCGCCGTAATCAGTGTGGTGGGGCTGCACCCGGACCATAATCTCAAACCACTTTTCGGTCACAGCCTCCAGTTCCGGTCGGGGAACTAGGCAATGGTCTCCTGGGGGGCTTGGGGGTAATTGGGGCTTTGGGGAATCACTCACAGTCAATCTAAAGG
>NZ_JADEWJ010000125.1:0-10256 GCF_015207725.1 Synechocystis sp. LEGE 06083 | reverse complement strand
GGTAATTCTCCCCCCCGAGGGGTCATTCCACCATTAACGGCAAGGGATTTTGCTCCTTACTGCTATGCCCGTGTCCGTACTTTGTCATTAAAATCAGAGTTAAACTCAGTTGACCCATCCCGGCCCTAAATGGCAGGGTTTTCCCGTGTCATACTTTTTGGTAACAATCAGAAATTCAAGTGGTGTGAAAAAATCATGGCTGTATCCCTTAAGCAAGCTCTAGTAGTGGGTAGCTACATTGTTGGCCAGCGGCTCCAGGGCAAAAAGCGCTTTCCCCTAGTGCTAATGCTGGAACCCCTATTCCGCTGTAACCTAGCCTGCCAAGGCTGTGGAAAAATTCAACATCCCACGGAAATTCTTAAGCAAAATCTTTCCCCAGAAGACTGTTTTCGGGCCGTGGAGGAATGTGGTGCCCCGGTGGTATCGATCCCCGGCGGTGAACCTCTGCTCCATCCCCAGATAGATGAAATTGTCCGGGGCTTGGTGGCCCGCCGAAAGTTCATCTATCTTTGTACCAATGCGATTTTGCTGGAAAAAAGCCTCGATAAATTTCAGCCTTCCCCCTACCTGACTTTCAGCGTCCATCTCGATGGCCCCAGGGAGCACCACGACAAATGTGTCGATCGCCAGGGAGTATTTGACAAAGCGGTTGCGGCCATTAAAGCGGCTAAGGCCAAGGGATTCCGAGTCACCACCAACACCACCGTGTTTGAAGGGGCCAACGTAGCAGAAATGCAGGCATTTTTTGACTATCTGCAAACCCTGGGCATCGACGGTATGATGATTTCCCCTGGCTACAGCTATGAGTGGGCACCGGACCAAGACCATTTCCTCAAGCGGGACCAGACCAAAGCCCTGTTCCGAGAGCTATTAGCCCCCTGGAATAAAGGCAAAAAAGCTTGGAACTTTAACCATAACCCCCTATTCTTGGACTTTCTCATGGGGGAAAAGGATTACGATTGCACCCCCTGGGGTAGCCCTAGCTACAGCGTGCTCGGTTGGCAAAAACCCTGCTACCTGCTCAACGAAGGTTATTACCAAAGTTTTCAAGAACTACTGGAGGAAACGGCATGGGAAAACTACGGCCCCAAAAGTAACAATCCCCAATGCCAAGATTGCATGGTCCATTGCGGTTATGAACCCACCGCCGCCCTCGATGCTCTCCACCCCGCCAATATGGGTCGGGCCATGGGGAGTTTGATCAGTGCCTAGGGTCCGATGTCATCGCCAGAAGCCCAAAGATCCCCTATGATTGGCGAAGAAATTTTGAGAATGCCAAAGTTTACAATGCCCTGATTGGCACGGTTTCGTTCACGGTCTGGTTATCTGCATGCATATTGCTTGGTTAGGAAAAAAAACGCCCTTTTGCGGCAATGTAACCTACGGTCGGGAAGTCACCAATGCATTACTAGACCGGGGCCATCAGGTCAGCTTTTTGCATTTTGCCCAGGAGGAGGAGGGGGAGTCCCTGGCGGAAAGTGGTTGCGCTGAAGTGGCTTTGCCGTTTCTGTTTAAGTCAACTATTTATACTATCCCCACCCCCCGCTCTAGCCGGGTTTTGGCCGACGCGCTAGCCAAGTTAAAGCCCGACCTGGTGCACGCTTCTTTGACCCTTTCCCCTCTGGATTTTCGTTTACCGGAAATTTGTGAAGAATTGGGTTTACCCCTGATTGCCACCTTCCATCCCCCCTTTGATAGTAAGCTACGCAATTTTTCCTCCAGTACCCAGTTTTTGACCTACCAACTCTATGCTCCTTCTTTGGCGCAATACGATAAGGTAATCGTCTTTTCTCGGCTGCAGCGGAACCTTCTACTCAAGTTGGGGGTGCCCCGGCAGCGCCTGGCCATCATCCCCAATGGGGTGGCGGTGGAGCGCTATTGTCCGGGGGAAAATGACCTAAAAAAACAGTACCAAGCAGAACGGTTATTTATTTATCTGGGACGCATCGCCCCAGAAAAGAATGTGGAAGCTCTCCTCAAGGGCTGGAAGTTTTCCGACATGGGGTCCCATTGCAAACTGCTGATGGTGGGGGACGGCATTTTGAAATCGACCCTACAAACCCACTACGGCCCAGAAATGGGGGTGCATTGGTTGGGATTTGTGGCCGATGAGTTGACCAGAATTCAACTGTTGCGGGCCGCCGATGCCTTTATTTTGCCTTCCCTGGTGGAGGGTTTATCCCTGTCTTTATTAGAAGCCATGGCCTGTGGCACGGCCTGTCTGGCCACCGATGCCGGAGCGGATGGGGAAGTGCTGGAAAATGGAGCGGGTATTGTGCTCAAAACCCAAGGGGTGACTGCCCAGCTAAAAATTCTTTTGCCTTTACTACGGGACCATCCAGAGATCACGGAACTTTTGGGGCGCAAGGCGAGGGAAAGGGTGCTGGAGCGCTACACCTTTGCGGCCAATATGGTGCAACTGGAATCTCTCTATAAAACTGTGGTGCCCCACCAAGCCCATTCTGCGAACTTAAGTTCTTATTTTTATCTGCTGGAATGACTATTTCCCGTACCATTTGCCTTGGTTTCATTGCGGCGATCGCCGGGGGGGCATTACTGTTGCTGATGCCCTTTGCCACCAGTACCGGGGAATGGGGCAGTCCCTTGGTGGCCTTGTTTACTTCCACTTCCGCTGTTTGTGTGACGGGACTCAGTGTGGTGGATGTGAGCAAATACTTTTCCTTTTGGGGAGAATTGACTGTCATGTTGCTGGCCCAATTGGGAGGGCTGGGCTATATGACCCTGACCACCTTTTTGATGATCCTGATTGGGCGCAAATTTGACTTACAACAACGGTTTGCCATCCAAGAATCCTTCGACCATCGTTTTGCCCAGGGCAGTAATAATTTAATTAAATCCGTCATTGCCACCACGTTAATTTTTGAAATTACTGGCGCGATTATTCTTTTTGGCGTTTTCGTCCAGGATTACCCTCCCATCAGGGCCCTCTGGTATGCCGTTTTCCACAGCATCAGCGCCTTTAATAATGCTGGATTTAGCCTGTTTTCCGACGGTTTGATTGGCTATCAAAGCTCCCTTCCCCTTAACTTGGCGGTTTCCGCTCTGATTATTTTTGGTGGCATTGGCTACCAGGTCATTATTGAGGCCTATTTTTGGGTGGTGCGCAAAGTCAAAAATTCCCAACGGCGGTTTGCCTTTTCCCTCAATCTACGGGTGGTGGTGCGGGTGACCATTTTTCTCTTGTTGTTGGGCTTTTTCGGCATTCTGATTTTGGAAGCCCAGGGCAATCGGGCTTTAGCTCAGTTTTCCCTCCAGGATCGTTTGCTGATCGCCTGGTTCCAGTCGGTGACTACCCGGACGGCGGGCTTTAACACCATTGATTTGAATGACCTTAGTTCCACCAGTTTGGTGCTGGTGATGTTGTTGATGTTTATTGGCGCTAGTCCCAGTGGCACTGGGGGAGGTATTAAGACCACTACCTTTGCTATTTTGGCTAACTGTACCCGTTCAGCTCTGCGGGGCCAGGAAAGGGTAATCATTCATGGCCGCTGTATTCCGCCCCAGTTAATTCTCAAGGCGATCGCCGTGGTGTTTGGTTCGGTGATGACGGTCATTTCTAGCGTGAGTTTGCTAGTTTTCCTAGAATCAGACCAGGAAACAGTTGCCCTAGCCTTTGAAGCGGTGTCGGCCTTTGCCACGGTAGGCCTTTCCCTGGGCATTACCCCGGAGTTAAAACCCCTTTCCCAACTGGTGCTGATTGTCACCATGTTCATTGGCCGGGTGGGCATCACCATTCTAATGGCGGCGATCGTGGGGGATCCCAAGCCAAGTTTGATCAAATACCCGGAGGAAAATTTGCTGGTGGGCTAATGGGCTTTATCCTCCAGGTTGATGGAATTTTACTACTACAATGGGAGATATAGAGCTAACGAGGGTAGTGCCATGGGCATCGCCGTTTGGTCTGAAGATTTGGCCTGTGGTTACGAGTTAATTGACTTACAGCATCGACATCTGTTTGCCCTGATCAATACCTTGGACGAGTCTTTGCAAAAATCCATTGCCAAGGAAGAACTGAGTTTATTGTTGGCGGATTTGCTGGAATATACCGAGTTTCATTTCCGCTGTGAAGAAGAACTGATGCGGAGTTTGGATTACCCTCATCTGTTTGAGCATCGCACCATCCATGAGAAGTTAACCAAACAGGTGATGGATTTACAGTTTCGTTTGCGGCACTCAGAAAGTGTGTTGGCGGTGTTTTTTGATTTGTCTAGCTTCCTGGCCGACTGGCTTAGGCATCACATCCAGGAAAACGATATTAAAATGATTCATTTTGTGCGCCGAGCCCTCAAGGAAAAACAAGCCCAGGTTATCGGTCCAGTTAACTAGACAGATGGGGGAAAAGTTCTGCTTAACCGGGCGGTCTGCTACAATTTTTGAGATTCAATGGGTTGTGATCAATGGCTGTAACGCGGGCGAAAATTGCTTTAGACGCAATGGGCGGTGACTATGCCCCCGAGGAGATTGTTATCGGTGCTATCCGGGCGACTCAAGAATTAGATGTGGATATTTTCCTGGTGGGCGATCGCCAGGCCATTGAGGATTGCTTAGCCCGCCATCCCCATCAGGGACTAAACCTGACCATTGTGGATGCGGAAGGGGTGGTGGAAATGGAAGAAGATGCGGTGGTGGTGCGCCGTAAACCTAAAGCTTCTATTAATGTGGCCATGAATTTGGTCAAGGAAAAACAAGCCGATGCGGTGGTATCCGCTGGCCATTCCGGGGCGGCCATGGCCTCGGCCCTGTTGCGGTTGGGACGCTTAAAAGGCATTGACCGACCGGCGATCGGTACGGTGTTTCCCACCATGATTCCTGGCAAATCGGTGATTGTGCTGGACGTGGGGGCCAATGTGGACTGTCGCCCTAAATATTTGGAACAATTTGCCCTGATGGGGACAGTGTATAGCCAGTATGTGTTGGGGGTGCCGGAGCCGAAAGTGGGTCTGCTAAACATTGGGGAAGAACCCACCAAAGGCAACACCCTTGCCCTGCAAACCCATGAACTACTCAAAAGTAATCCGGAAATCCCTTTTGTGGGTAATGCGGAGGGGCGGGACGTGCTCTCTGGCAATTTTGACGTAATTGTCTGTGACGGTTTTGTGGGCAACATTGTGCTCAAGTTTGCCGAAGCAGTGGGGGAAATTTTGCTCAACATCGTTAAGGAGGAATTGCCCCAGGGATGGCGAGGAAAATTAGGCACCGCGTTGCTAGCCCCTAACCTCAAACGCATTAAACAGCGGGTGGACCACGCCGAACATGGTGGAGCATTACTGTTTGGGGTTGATGGTATTTGCTTGATCAGCCATGGCAGTTCCCGCAGTGGCTCCATTTTTAATGCCATTCGTCTGGCCAAGGAAGCCGTCGATAATCAAGTTTCTGTCCGCATTAACAGTTCCACCTCCCTGTTGATGGAACGGCAAAAAACAGAAGAATTACAGAATATCTAGAAACTCCCTCTGGCCATAGTGACTCAGGGGCCAGCTTTGTCCTATGCTTTAAGCCTGTAATCGCTCACCATGACATCAGCGGGAGTCAGGACTTTTGAATACCCTTGGCAGTGGCCTCAAAATTATTGGCAGTGGCACGGCGATCGCCGACCAGAGTTTGACAAATCAAGACCTGAGCAACATTGTTGAGACTTCCGACGAGTGGATCCAGTCCCGCACGGGGATGCGCCAACGCTACATTTGTTCAGCTGATGAAAATCTAGCCAGTTTGGGGGTTAAGGCTGGCCAAAAAGCCCTGGCCATGGCGGGTTTACAACCAGATGATCTGGATTTAATTATTCTGGCCACCTCCACCCCCGATGATTTGTTTGGCAGTGCGGCCCAAATTCAGGGGGGATTGGGGGCTACCAGGGCCTTTGCCTTTGACGTCACGGCGGCCTGTTCTGGGTTTGTGGTCGGGCTCAATGTGGCGGCCCAATTTTTGCGCACCGGCGTTTACCAACGGGTTTTACTAGTGGGAGGGGACGTACTTTCCCGTTGGGTGGATTGGTCTGACCGCACCACCTGTGTGTTATTTGGAGATGGGGCCGGGGCGGTGGTGTTGCAACGGCAAGCCCAGGACAATTTGCTCGCCTTTGAAATGTACACCGATGGCACTGGCAATGGCTGTCTGAATTTGCCCTACCAAGCAGTGCCCCAACCTTTAACAGCAGGAAAAACCGTTGCCCAGGGCACCTATCAACCCATCACCATGAACGGCCGGGAAGTGTACCGTTTTGCCGTGGCTAAGGTGCCGGAAATCATCGAAAAAGTAGTCTTTAAAGCTGAACTAACTACCGCTGACCTAGACTGGGTTATCCTCCACCAAGCCAATCAACGCATTATGGACGCCGTTGGCGATCGCCTGGGTATTCCATCGGAGAAGATGATCAGTAATGTGGGCAATTATGGCAACACCTCGGCAGCTTCCATACCTCTGGCGTTGGACCAAGCGGTGCGGGAGGGGAAAATTAAAGAGGGAGACCTAATCGCCCTGGCCGGCTTTGGGGCCGGCTTAACCTGGGCCGCCAGCGTCGTGCGCTGGTAAAGGTAAATTAGTAGACGTGGAAGGAACTGGCCACCGTGTCAAACAAATTTTTCACCGTATCCCAGCGGTCCTCCGCCGTGGATAAATCAAACGTAATTAACTTTCCCCGGTTAGTGGTCACACTGGCCAAATCATGGCGTTCCACATTGTCCCCCACCAACACCCGGTACTCCAAAGTGTAATAAACCTGACCGTCTTCATCCCTTTCTTCCGCCGTGATTAATTCCGCCTGGCGATCGCCTTGGGCGGCCTCATTGACTGTTTTCATGAAGCGGTAGCCCACATCGGTGGCTGTGCCCAAATCCGTCAGGGTTTTATCGCTGGGAATTTCACTAATAATCACACTCAAATTTTCATCCCGCTCAATCAAATCCCGGAATACCACATCCACCCCAGGGGAAGCTCCTTTGACGTCCACCCCAATCCAACCATTGGGATACAGAAACTCATAACCATCTTTGGTGTCACTGTAGCGTTGCAAACTGGCAATGCCCACCCCTCCACAGGCGGTGAGGGTAAAGCTCAGTAGTAAAATTACCAGGACTACAGCAGTGGATAGGGACTTTTTCAACATGGGAGAAGGGGAAGAACTGGGCCGGAAGGCAAAATTACCTTCCCTTACCCATTAAACCTCCAATGGTTGGCCAGAAACTAGGGGCTAAATGTTCCCGCACCAAAAAATAGCTAAGAATGGACCATAGTAACTGCTCCAAAGTGCGGCGTGAGAGCAAATGCCATGCCAGTCTATTTCCTTCCCAATCCAGAGGAAGTTGTTGAGGTTACAATCGGCAAATTCACGGCAGAGGCGGCCGGAGCACCGCCCAACGGGTCAAGAATATAAATTTAACTTATTAAAAGGTTCGACAAGTTTGAGGACATTCTCCGTCAAAAATACTGCTTGTGAGCCGGATATTGCATAAACTTAGAAATATAGTTTTTTCCGTAGAAATAGTCTTATTTCTATCCATTAAATAAAGGCAATTTGAGGTTAGAGCGGATTGCTAGCCCCATATTGAGACCGCTATTTGCTTTGTCCAGAGATACTTTCAGCGATTTTTCTTCAATAAATTTCACTGGACTTAGGCCGATGTCGACCATCACCATGGAATGAAGACCATGAATAAGTTTGAATCGAGACAATCAGAATCAAAGATAGATAGCAATGGTGGCTGGATAATTCATGTGTATGATAAAAGCCGCCGCCTTTTATTTGTCCTAGAGCCTTCCCACGCTTGGCTCTTTTTACTGGGTTGTGGTGTTGGTTTACTGCTGTCCGTGGTTTGGGTCAATGTTGCTGGCCATGGCCCCTCGCCGGAATCCCCGCCAGTCAAGGAATCGCCCCCTTTGCAGGTTGACTAGCCTCAATAGTTTAAATAGTTGAAAATTTGCTGCATTGACTAACCCATAGAACGCCATCGAGCAAAATTATTACTCACCATGGAGTCCCAGGAAAGCGGCGATCGCCAAATAATAGTAAAACTTATCATTCAAATTGGAAATTACTTAGCAGATCCAGGGGGGACAGTCGCAAAATTGGGCGGGTTTGAGTATAGACTTTAGCTTATAGATTTAGAAGCATAGATATTTTTGTCTCAATAGACTATGGTCTATGCAGGTTGCTGTGAAACAGCCATGTTTTTCCAGCACACAGCGCATCGAAATGCCGATGTTAGTGGGGGGAGGATTATTGATTGCTCTCCCAGGTGTATCAAGCCAGCCACCGAGGATTCGGGGCCAAGCTTTACTACCCCAATCCCCATAAATTTCAACCAAGGAGACAATTTACATTATGGATTTTTTGTCCAATTTCTTGACGGACTTCGTGGGGCAGTTGCAGTCCCCAACCCTAGCCTTTTTGATTGGGGGGATGGTTATTGCCGCCCTTGGTACCCAATTGGTAATTCCAGAGGCGATTTCTACGATCATCGTCTTTATGTTGCTCACTAAGATTGGCCTGACCGGAGGTATGGCGATCCGCAACTCCAACTTGACGGAAATGCTCCTACCCATGGCATTCTCTGTAATATTAGGGGTTCTCATTGTATTCATCGCCCGCTTTACCCTGGCTAAAATGCCCAACGTCAAAACCGTGGATGCCCTTGCTACCGGTGGTTTGTTTGGAGCAGTCAGTGGTTCTACGATGGCCGCCGCCCTCACTACGTTGGAAGAATCAAAAATTTCCTACGAAGCTTGGGCCGGTGCCCTCTATCCTTTTATGGATATTCCTGCCCTGGTAACGGCGATCGTCGTGGCTAATATCTATCTCAATAAGCAAAAGCGTCGTGCCAACGCCATCGAGGGGGCTTTAAGCAAGCAACCCGTTGCCGCAGGGGATTATGGCGATCAATCGGATTACCCCCGTACCCGCCAGGAATATTTGAGCCAGCAGGAACCGGAGGATAATCGGGTCAAGATCTGGCCGATCATCGAAGAAAGTCTACAAGGCCCCGCCCTCTCAGCCATGTTATTGGGCCTTGCCCTTGGCATATTTACCAAGCCGGAAAGTGTCTATGAAGGCTTCTATGATCCTCTTTTTCGAGGCCTGCTTTCTATCTTGATGCTCATTATGGGGATGGAGGCTTGGTCTAGAATTGGCGAATTACGTAAAGTAGCTCAATGGTATGTGGTCTATAGCTTAATAGCCCCAATAGTGCACGGTTTTATTGCCTTCGGTCTTGGTATGGTTGCCCACTACGCTACGGGATTCAGCCTCGGCGGTGTGGTGGTTTTAGCAGTCATCGCCGCCTCTAGTTCTGATATCTCCGGCCCCCCTACCTTGCGAGCTGGTATCCCGTCTGCCAATCCCTCTGCTTATATCGGTTCATCCACCGCAATTGGTACTCCCATTGCCATCGGCGTGTGTATACCGCTTTTCATTGGGCTTGCCCAGACCCTTGGTGCAGGTTAATCCCCAACAGATTGTGGTCTGTCAGTAATCCCTTGACCTAACAGACCAAAAAGATTAACTTACATACTTCTAGGAGATAAACAAAATGGCTAAACCAGCGAATAAGCTCGTCATCGTCACGGAAAAGATTCTGCTCAAAAAAATTGCCAAAATCATTGACGAATCCGGCGCCAAAGGATACACAGTAATGAATACTGGTGGCAAAGGTAGCCGTAACGTACGCTCGTCGGGTCAACCTAACACTTCCGATATCGAGGGTAATATCAAGTTCGAAATATTGACTGAAACCCGGGAAATGGCTGAAGCAATTTCTGATCGGATTGCCGCCAAGTATTTTAATGATTACGCCGGCATCATCTACATTTGCAGTGCAGAAGTGCTTTATGGGCACACGTTCTGTGGGCCAGAGGGCTGTTAAATTAACGATAACTAAGCTCGTTTCTATTCCGGCAACCGCATGCAAAACAAAACTGTTCTTGGGCGGTTGCTTTTTGTTTGTTTTTTCAGGAGATTGTAGCTCTATTTCAACTGTTTAGAGAGTCACCATGTTTTCCGATCTTTTCAGTGCGACCCAAACCCCCAAACCATAGATAAAATTTAAGCCGACTACAAGTAGGGTAAATTATCAGAAAAATGGGTCTAAAATCCCGTTCCTATTGCACCTTAACCTTTGCCCGCAATAAGCCAGAGCCGTAATCTTGGGTTTGACAACGGAATAGCTCAATTGACTTTATTGTTGCCGTCGTACAAAAACCTTGCCCCAGCCCACTGCAACTTATCCCGCAGAGTTTTATAA
>NZ_JADEWJ010000124.1:0-10314 GCF_015207725.1 Synechocystis sp. LEGE 06083 | reverse complement strand
GGCTCAATCAGAGGGAGAAATCAGTTCATGTTAAGCATTTAAGCATTAGAGTGCGGAAACTTATAGACTTCCCCACACCATCAGTTTAAACAAAATTTGCTTAATTTTTGATAGTAGCACTACCCTTTAATTTGCTTTGGGAGAGGCGGAGGGGAAGGGGTTTGTTTGAAAAAAACTTTGCAATGCTCTGCTCTGGAGTTTTAAATAATGTTCCATGGAGTTGCCCTTCATCAAGGCCATGGATTTATTTGTCTGGTCTACAAACGGTAGGGGGTCTAGGTAAGCTTGGTAGGATAACCAGGCTTCTTGGTGGGTTTGAAAACTGCGGTGTAATCCTTCCGTTTCCTGGGCGAAACAGGCCCAAAGCATGGCCTCACATTCCTGGGCAGAAAGACCGAACAAAGGCGATGTGAGGAGCTTAGCAATGGTGCCATACAGGGCAGGGTCGTACCAAAAAATCCCATTGATAGCAACGGACACATGGTAATGATCCCTTTGGCATCCCCTAATGCCCAAATTGACTAGTTGTCGCTCAAAAGCAGTGGGAGCGGGAAGAAGACCTCCAACGTCGTGGGACAAAATGGTGGAAGTATTGAAATGAAAGCTTTCGTCGAGAAAATGGTAATAGGAAATTTGGGTTGGAATGGGGTTACGTTCCGCTTCCTGTTGTTGGTAAAAGTGACTGAGTTTATGTTGCACTAATTTGCCATTCAAGGTCCGCAATCCCCTTACCGTGAGATACTGACAAGCCAAAAAGGCATTGTTAGCAGACAGTAAACTAAAACCTTGGAGTTGCATCCCCTTCCACCAACTTTTCAACCGATTTGTGTCAGCAAAAATCATTGTTTCTCGAAATGGCGATCGCCGGGGTTGGCCAAACAGATTGCCGCCAAAGAGAATTTGCTCCACTTGGTCAATCACAGTTTGAAAAGCCTGGATATGGCACCGTTCTTGGGAAGTTTCTAAGTCTAGGGTGTCACAAACTAAGCGAAAATCCGTTAGGGGATAGAGACCAGTGGCGCTGGTTTGATTGAAATAAATGGTAGCCACTTCCGCCGCAATAATTTGGCTGTAGTAAGCCACCCAGTAAAGATGGTTGAGGATGAGTTTTTGCGCTGCACTAGCTTGATCCCACAGGGGAGTGCCATAGAGGAGAGAAAATTCTGGCGCTTGCCAGTATTGGTCTCGGCACTGCTGATAGTCAAATTGCTCGGCTAATTGATCTAAAGCTGGACTATGATCTGTTTGCTTGGCTCGGCGATAATTAAGCTCTAGTTTTTTTCGGGTTTTGCTATCCTTTGCTAACAAAGATGGCTGCGTATGACTAGGTCTGGGAATGGCGTTGACAGTGGTTGACATGGGTCTCATTTTTCTAGCACAACTCAGCGGCATAGGGGACGAAACATTGTTGCTCTTCCAGACGGGATAAAATTTCCGGTGGTACTCCATGGACCATTAAGGAACGCAAAAGATTGAGCTTATTTTGGCTCTGCACTTCCGTTTGCAATTCGGTAAAAATTTGCCGGCGATCGTCAGAGGATAAATAACCTTTGCCCTGTTCTATGGCTTTAACCAAGCGTTGGGGCCCCACTTGCACCATCTGCAAAAATTCCCTGAGGGCTTGGTAAATATTTTTTAGACTGAGTTGATCGTGTGACCAGGTTTGTAATTGCTGGACTCCCGTGGCGTGGTGGCGGGCTTCAGCGGCCAAAAAGCTTTGTAGGGTTGCAGTTAAACGATCATTTTGACAATGGCTGGCGAGGGAACGGTAATGGCTCAAGCCCCAACCTTCCAAAACTACCTGCACCATGGTTAGTAACAGAGCTTTATCGTCCGATTCTAGTAATTGCCCCATAAACGATAAAAAACTGTCCTGATTAAATTCTGGCTTTTGCTGAAAAAATTGTTCGATTTGACATAAATGTTGGGCTTCATCGGCGGCAAATAAACTGTATAAAATTCGTTCTTCTTTGCTTTCTGCTAGCAAGACCATTTTCGCCATATAGCCCACTCCCGCCTGCTCCACCCAATAAATTTCCGTCAGTAAATCCTGGTTGGCGATCGCCAAAATTGTAGACTTTTCTACCGCACTGGCCTGTTGAAACAGGGTTACTTGATTTAAGCCAAAATATTCGGCGGGCCAATATAATCCTTGGCCATGGTCAAAAGTTTCCCTATCCCCTAATTGACCTAGGGTTGAGGTGAGAATTCGCTGCAGGCGATCGCCGGAGGAAATCGAGGGGAGGGTAAAGCCACTAATGGATCGGGCCATGGATTTTTACCCCTCCATTGTGGTTAGTTACTGCCGGGGCAGAGGTCAATTTTTCCTCATCTAGTGGTTGCCAAGTTTCCCAATGGAGGACTAGTTGCTTTTCCAGATGGTGGATAAATTCAAGAATTGATCTATCCTCTGCCAGGGGCGTTTTGATGGCAAATTTAATGGTCTCAAAAATCTTAGTATCTCCCTTCGCAAAATAGTTGCCCACCAGATTGGTTAGCCAAAGAATAATGCCATTAAATAACCAGCCCCACAGCCCAGGGCGATGCTTAGTTAACAAAATTGTTTGCCCTTCCGTTTGCCCATTTTGCCCTAAGCGCAGGGTAAACATAATGTAAAAATGCAAAAAGTCTGGCCCCAAAGTTACTGTGCCCGTACTGCCAAACCAATAGGATAAATTATAAGTACCAGCTTCTCGGTAAAAGGGTTTAATTAAACGTACTAAAAGGGAATCATTCCCTCCCTTGGTAGTATTAGCAAAACTAATTATATTTTGATCAATAACCTCCGATTTGAAGTTGATCTCCACCGGGAAATTATGCACCGTATTGAAATGGTGGGCATCAATGGCATTAACCATCACCACATTGGGATGGCAAGCTTTTGTAAAATTTTTACCCAAGGCACTGGCCACTTTTTGCGCAGCTAACTCCGGCGGCACAGGCAAGGTTTGACTAGGTTCAGTCCCAGTCCAGAGCCAAATTAAACCATAGGCTTCGGTCACCGGCCAGGTGGTAATTTTAACTGGCAATGATTTCCCTAAACAGGGCACTTCCACGCATTGTCCATCGCGATCAAACCGCCAATTGTGGAAAAAACAACGTAAACTTTCCCCTTCCACCTTGCCCTCAGCTAAATGGGCCCCCATGTGGGGACAATGGGCATCCACCGCCACTACTCGGCCGCCGTCAGTGCGATAAACCGCCAAATCTTTGCCCAATAAAAATACGGCTTTAACCTGGCCCCGTTTTAATTGTTTGGAACGCAGTAACCAATACCAACCGGCTACAAAGCGCTGGGGCTGATTAAAAACTTTGGCGGATTGCGGTTTGGGCAGGAAAACCACAGTGGTCAGACCAATTAGCTCAAGATATTTACAGCATAGCTGGAATGCCAAATTCTTAGTCCCGCTTTGGTCAAATTTTCCGTTGACACCTCGGCCAAACAAACCAACTCATCCCCCTGCCCATGGCCAGGGTTTTTTTGCAAAAAGAACTCCACATGGCGATCGCCTAATTTTTCCATGGGTACCTGGCGCAGGTTAGGGGTTAATACTTGGGGCTGGGGTAAACGCACAATGCCCACACTGGGATCGTAGTTAGCTTGGAATTTTTCCCGGGCTAGTTGGTCAATAAAATCCTGTACAGGCGGTGGAGTGGGGTGGAGATAGTGGGGATAGAATTCCTTGGCAAAAATGCTCAAAAACCGATAGGTGCGGTAACCGGAGGAAATCAGGAGCCAATACAGTTTTTCCGGTTTTGCTCCATGGAGAATTTGCATGGCCTTTGTCCAAGCCTTAGCCAGGGCTGGGTTAGACCACATGGACGGATCAGTAATGGTATCGCCGGAATAGACAATTCTGACGGTTTGTCCTTGCCGCTGGGCCGGGTAGAAGCAAAAGGTAGTGAAGCCTTTCAACACCCCAGCCAATTTGAGTAAAATCACCCAATCCTTACCCCCTAGGTCGGCTTGAAACTGCGGCCAATGGACTCCCTCAAAGTGGGTTTGGAGCAGCGCAAACATGGCCAGTTGGTCGGTATTGGGGATTTGGTCGGCGGGCAACAGAAAGGCTTCAATCATAGATTTCTGAGGGATTTTGTCTTCTCCCTCAATCCCCGGGGAAGGTCATGATGCTTTGCCCATGGCTTCTAGCCAACGATAGTTAGAGGCGATCGCCGCTCTGAAGGTGGGATAAACTTTGTACTCCACATCAAATTCTTGGCAAACATCCTTAATGATATTTTCTAGCTGGGGATAGTGAATATGACAAATATTGGGGAAAAGGTGGTGAGTGACTTGGTGGTTTAAACCGCCACAAAACCAGTTCCAAAAGGGATTAGTGGTGGCAAAGTTGGCCGTGGTGCGAATTTGACAAATAGCCCACTCGTCATCAATGGCACCGGATTCATCATCGGGGGTTAAAAATTCGGTGGATTCCAACACATGGGCCAGCATAAAGATGGTACAAACCACAATGCCGTAGGTCATGTAGGTGACGGAAGCACCAATTAATACTTCCGGAATGGAAAAACCTAGGGCCAGGGGTAAACCGAAAACGTAACCTAGCCAAAGCACTTTAACAGCCAATAAACTAACTAATTCAAGGGGCTGAAAAGGAGGGATTTTATGGTCATGGTATTTACCTTTATTAAGCACAAGGTAAACGTCGTAGAGAAACCAATAAAAAGGAATAAAAAGATACAGTCCCCAAATATAAAATTGCTGAAAGCGATAAATGCTAAAATGTTCCTGTTCAGGACTCATGCGTACTGCCCCATCCCCATGGATTTCTACGTCGTGGCCAAGGATATTGGTGTAGGTGTGGTGCAAATAGTTATGACGATAGCGCCAAAGAAAACTGGATAACCCGACAAAGTCATAGGTCAGGCCCAAGGCCCGATTCACGTAGGGATTAGAGGAATAGGCGTTGTGGTTGGCATCATGGCCGACATTGAAGGAAAAGGCCGCCACGGCGATCGCCAAAACCACACAACCGAGGAGGCGTACCGGAAAAATAACTGGAGCAAAAAGCACAAAGGCCCAAGCGGAAAACAACCAGAGCACGATGATCAGGGTTTTCAGATACATGGCGGGGTTATCCCTTTGGGTCAGGCCATGCTCGGCAAAGTAGGCATCAACCCGTTGGTTTAGTACCCGACGAAACCCCCGCTTCTGGGTAAATTTAATTCTTTCCGCTGTTAACATTTATAAATTTTAAATAGATAAAAAACTCCCACATTATACCGCTATTAACTACAAAAAAAACTCCAGCACCGAGGGAATCTAAAAATTTACTCAAAATAGCAGACCGTTGACAAAGTTATCGCCTGCTCCCCATTAACCCGTTCAAGCTCCAGCAAGAAGAGAGAAATTGTATAGGGTTTTTTCTCAAAATTGAGTAGTGAGAGGATTATTTAAACATATCTTGAGGAGAATGACGAAGTCTTCCTGAACAGATGCTAGTCAACCACCACAGTAACTAAACAATAAAGTGAAGCTGTTGGCTCCATTCATCCTTTTCTAGTATTATTTGCCAGTAAAATTTAGCTACAAGTTAAACTTATGTTGCTATTTTTTCTGCTTTAACTTTTCGACAAAAATCACCCTCTGCTGTCGTCTAATTTAAAAATATCAAACATAGGCAAAATGTTCTTTTTTGATCACTATTAGCCCAGGCAAAAATTCTATTCCACCCATGCTAAACCAAAAAAGAGTCCAGGGGATCGGCGGTGGCATGGGGCGATCGCCAAAGTTGCTCCAGGGCAGTGGCGGGCATGGTTAGATACAATACATCCCCGGAGGTGAGATGGGTGCTCAACAATTCCCAGCTATGGATGGTTTTGCCGCCCCGTTCTAGATAGAGGGGGACGAAATCTGATTTGTGAGCCGCAATTTTCACCAATTGCTCAGCAAAGGGATGGTTTGGGGTAATCAACGTTGCTAGGGCTACCCAAAGCAGATCGTCGGTCATGCCGTTGCCCAAAATTTTGCCCCCCAGGGCCGCCGCCGCAAAGGAATAGGTGGCCAATTCCGCTGGACAAAGCACCGTTTCAAATTCAAATACTTCCTGGAGGGACAAGCTAAACTGGGCATCCTGACAACGCAACACCACCGGCAAACTAGGGGCGATCGCCTTGGCGGTCAGACCAATTTCCAAGTTCACCGTATCGTTACTGGTGGCCACCACAATGGCTTCGGCTCGGTTGATATTGGCGCAGGCTAAACTTCTTTCTAGGCGGGCATCTTCTACAATTACCGGCACCCCCAGGGAACGGGCCGTATGCAAGAAACGATTATCCGTATCTTTTTCGATCACCACAATTTCATGGCCCTGGTGGATTAACTCTTCAATAATGGCCATGCTCACTCCCCCCAGCCCACAAATGATGATGTGATGGCGATCGGGTAACTTGGCTGCATCCAAAAACTGACTAAAGCGACTGCCAAGGATGAAATCGTTCAGCAGGGCATAGCAAATGCCAATCACCCCGGCCCCAGCGATCATCATCACCGCTGTGAACACTTTGATAATATCGGGGGACTTTTCCGCCACTTCTTCCTTGCCACCGGCCCCGGTAATCATACCGACGGAAAAATACAACGCATCCACCGGAGCAATGTGTTGGTCAATGGAAACGTAGGTGAATGTGGCCAGAAAAATCATCAATAATAAAAATAAAATCACCCACATCACCTGTTGGACGTAGCGCTGATATTCCCGCAGATTGGTAATTAGTTTGGAAAATTTGCGCCAAGGCGATCGCCGTTTGGCCTTGGGTTGGGGTTTTTGCCCCACAATCAGATGATCCCCAGCTTGCAAAGTTAGCCCATCCACCACTGCACCGATTAAATCCGTTTCACTATGGGCCGGCAGATAATAGATCAACATCCGACTGGGGTCGTCCCATAAATCTGCCAGGGGTAAATTGAACCAGGGATGGTCTTGGTCAATGATAATTTCTTGTATAGGCCAAGTCTGGTCAAACAAACGCAATTGCCCGATCGCCTGATTACCCAAAGCCGCAAAGGAAAAAATCGGGGCCGCCAGGGCAGAAACACTTAAACTAACGTGGTCTGGGAGGGTGGTGTCTAAACGTTTGCCCAGAGCATGGTTAAACAAACGATTAACAATGCGAATGCGGGGATTGAGAATGCGGGCCTGGGTCAGGATAGCCAAATTGAGGGCGTCGTCACTGGTGGCTAGCACTAAGGTTTGGGCGGTGTGGATGGCGGCCTTAGTCAGAGTCGCGGTGGACCTCAGTTCCCCCACCACAATGTTGCTGGGATTTTCCCCTGCTATGGGGCGATCGGAAATGCCAATCACCTCCGCTCCCTGTTGTTTGAGCAAGCTAAAAATTCGATAACCCGTTTGTCCCAGCCCACAAACGACGATGTGCGGTTTCATAACGTCCTAAAAAAATGGGAACCTGAACAAAAAAACGTCGCCAACGGGAAGCCCTGTCCCAGGGCAGCTGGAACTGATCAAACTCACCAAACAGCCCCTCGCTAACCCAGCCATTTCATTTTCTCCATTCTCCCCAGACACCGCTAGCAAAACTGTCACCGTTCAATCATTTTGTCCCCACTGGCGATCGGGTCTGCTCCATTAACCGCGGTAAACCGACCAGTCAACCATTGCGGCCAACGTTTAAGATGGGGACATTGTTCTAGTTTTTGATTGTAATTACCAACGGAGGGAAAATGTTACAACTGCTTATCGTCTGGATTGTCACCTCGGTTAGCCTCCTGATTATTGCCCAACTGCCAACGGGGGTAGAAATTTCCAGCTTTAAAAAAGCGCTTATTTCCGCAGTAGTTATCGGTTTGCTCAATGCCTTAGTGCGCCCAGTACTGACATTTTTTACCTTTCCTCTAATTTTTCTCACCTTTGGGTTGTTCTACACCGTAGTCAATGCCATCATCTTTGCCCTGGCCGCCGCCTTTGTGGAAGGATTTAGTCTCCGTTGGGGTTTTTGGAGCGCCCTCATTGGAGCCATTTTGCTGGGATTGATCAACTCCATCCTCTTTCAGCTACTACCCGTTGGCAGCTAGTCCAAAAATTGACTGAGTCATTGTCGTGGAGTTCTAGAGTGCCTAGTTGAGGCGGTGGGGTTGATTTTAACTTCACCGTTTTCAACTAACCTTGCAAAAACTGCAAATTATTTGAGGGAAAAGCTTTGCAAGTCACCATTAACCAAGCTAAATCTCTCCTCAATAAAGCCACTGGTTTTATCCAGGATTATGATTTTACTCTTAATCCCTATCGCGGCTGCCAGTTTGGTTGTGACTATTGCTACGCTTCTGCCTTTAGTCCTAACGCTCAATTAAAGGCTAATTGGGGAGACTGGGTAATGGTAAAAGAAAATTCAGCAGAATTATTAGTAAATGAACTAGAGCGAATTAGCAAAAAATACGATCGTCCGATTCGGATCTATATGAGCAGTGTAACAGATCCTTATCAACCCATTGAGAAGAAAGCACAGATCACCAGGAAAATTCTACAGGTCTTAATTAAGTATCAACCTGTGTTAGTTTTACAAACTCGCAGTCCCATGGTTGTGAGAGATATTGACCTTTTACGTCAATTTCATAACCTAAGAATTAATATCAGCATTCCCACTGCTAGCGAAAGAGTAAGAAAAGATTTTGAAAGCCGTTCTCCCAGTGTTAAAGCTCGCCTACAGACGGTGGAAAAACTTAGGCATCAACTTCCTTCTGACGACGATTATAAAATCAAATTCGCCATTACGATGACCCCACTGTTGCCTTCCTACGATGAAGATTTAGCAAAATTTATTGAACAATTAGTCACGGTTGATAGAATAGTTATACAGCCATTTCACAGCAGTCAAAATCAATCCTTAAAAGCATCCACTCCTGCCAAGGCAGTAGAATTAAAAAGAAAATATGAGTGGTGGTATCAAAACGAAAATGAGAATTACCGTAATCTGCTCAACAGACTAGAATTGATCAAGCAATACTATGGCGTAGAAATTTTTGAAGGTAGGGAAGGATTTGGTTATGATTAACCCGATTCAATTTGTTAAAAGTTTATGGCAATTGCAGATTATAAAAGCGGAAATTATCAAAGGAAATCGCAAGTTAGCTCAACATTTAATTTTAGCAAGGAAAAAACAGGGATATAAATTAACTTTGTTGGAAAAATTATTCTTGGAAAGCCAGGAACAAACCAAGCAAAATAGTGATTATTTGCCTGAATCTACTGCCACTATAGCTAGGCAAAAATTTACCGCACAACAACAGTTAATACAAAAAATTAATAGGGCTTTTCATTTAATTGATCACGATGGCTACAAAATAGAATGTACGGGAATTGACGAGTATGTTTTTACGAAATTAGAGGCTGAATTAGTGATGTTTTTAGAACAAATCATTGATGCCGTCGACTTGGATAAAAATCAAGTTAAGCAAAAAATCAAAGAGGCTTATCGAGATTTAAATGGACTAAAGAAAGGAATTGATCCAACCTATGATAAGGCTTTTAGTCCCCATGTTTATTTTATCAAATATTTTTTGGACAACGTTTATTGTAGTTATCTCGCCTATTTTTTTATCTATCAATCTGGTCAATTAAATCGAAATCTTAAAATTCTTGACATTGCTGCCGGCCCCGCTACGATGCTGTTTGGTCTATCCCTCTTTTTAGAATCTTTGACTGATTATCAAGGAATTGCTGATTTTACCTGTTCCTATTACTCCCTAGAAAAACAACGAAATTTGCAGTATAGGGGGCTGCAGTTTTGGCGTCAATATCTTGATAGTCTTCAATTGCCACCCAATATTTTTTATCAATTTAATACAGTCAGCATCTTCGATTATGACAATTACTTCTCTAAGTTACCTAGGGGATTCTTCGATTTAATTATTATTGCCCATTGTTTTTTCTATCAAGGGGAAGATAGAAGTAAATCCTTCGATATTTATCGATCAATTTTTAAGCAATGTTTGCGATCAGACGGTAGGGTTTTGTTGGTTATTCAGGGAAACAAGTTTTATAAAATGTTTGACACCTATGCTGATGAAAACATAGATAAAGAACGGTACTTAATTGATACGTTTTTAGACTCTCTCGGTCTGCGACTAATCTTTTACAAGTACTTGACTTCAACCGGCAAGCGAGCTAGCAGTAAGGAGAATTTTAAACAATTTATCCTAGGTAATCTTCCAGAACAACCACAAATGGATAAATTAAAATGGGAATATCTTAACTATAAAAATCCCAGTAAATATGTTATTGATGATTTTGTGATTTATGCAGAAAGGCAATTTTAATCATCTGTTTCAGGCTCTTCTTC
>NZ_JADEWJ010000467.1:0-1123 GCF_015207725.1 Synechocystis sp. LEGE 06083 | reverse complement strand
CCACTATCCAAATTGTCCCACTGCTTTTTGGAAACGGAACAAATTCTTTACACCTTGTAATGCAAGCTTTTACAGACCTTAATAAACTTTATTTATCTCTCCAATAAGATTTTCTGGGGTCTACTCCCCAATTTACGTGGTAGCTTGTGGAAGCTTGTAACGAAAATCTTGTCCGCCTTTTCGTACTATGTGCGGATGAGTGGGACCGCCGAAGACTCAGTAACTTATTTGCTGAAGTTTTCACCACTACCCTCTGATTCAATCGGGGTTTGCAGTCCTTGACCTTTACCTCTAAGTCTATGAAAGGAATTAACGTTTGTCGCTCGATCGCCGGTGTTATTGGCACAGCGAGTTTGACAACCCTGGTTTGGGGTAACTGCCCTTCTGGATTGTTGGCCTTAAACACCATCATCGAAGCGGATGCTCCGACAGCCGTTTCAGAGAATAATTCTTCTCTAGCTCCCTTAGAATCCTCCGTTACCGCCGCTTCTTCCAATCCGGTTTCCACTTTCCAAGACACCGAACTGATTTCTTTAGTTCCCCACCAAGGCCCGGAAAATCGTTTAGCTGTTACTCTGCGGGTGAACCAAATTCCCGTGGTCACCTTTTTGGGCACTGCCGCCGAGTTGACCGCCCTGGGCAATGACCAAGCCACTGACACCATGGAACGGGCCCAAACCGTTGCCCGTCGCCTCGATGAACTGAGCGGGGCTAAGTCCTTTGACCCAAGCACAATCAAAGTGGATCTAGATGCCACGACCAAGCAACTGGTGGTTAAATCCGTCGACGAAATTCTCCTGACCATCAACAAAAATACAGTTTTACCGGAAAAACCCCTCTCCGCCCCGGAAACGGCCCTGCAAACTGCGAACCGTCTCCGCCGTTTGTTGGGGGGGGCAGAGCCTATTGTCGCTTTACCGGCGGCTCTGCAGGTGGCTCGGGTGAATGCCTTTGATGCCGCTACAACGATTAAAAGAATTAAGGGAGGCATTGCTTCCTGGTACGGTCCTGGATTCCATGGGCGACGCACCGCTAATGGTGAGCGTTTTAACCAAAATGCCCTCACGGCGGCCCATCGGACTTTGCCCTTTGGCACTAGGGTGAAGGTGACCAATCTCCGCAA
>NZ_JADEWJ010000123.1:0-10320 GCF_015207725.1 Synechocystis sp. LEGE 06083 | reverse complement strand
GGCCAGCATCTGGCCAAGCTAAATAGGACTGAGTTTTTTTCCCTCTGCCATGGTGGGGGGGAAATTTTTTTGCTTGGGCAGGGGAGCATTGAGGGCGGTTTCCAGATCAGCTTTGCCCAGGCGTTGTTCCAGAATATCCATTACTTCCCGACCGAAATCATTGGGGTTTTGTTGCCAAGCCTGGAGGCAAACTTCACCAAAAAATGAGCCAAGGGGTTCTGGATTCCAGAGTAATTTTTTGGCCGTCCAGGGCATCATACTCATGGGGTCATAGCCTGGTTTGAGGATTTCTTTGTCCAGGGCATAGGTTTCTAAATGGGTGTGAGGTTGTAGCCCAATGAAGAAAATGGCCGGCTCCACTTTTTCGGCACCAAAAATAGCTTCCAATTCTCGGTGGTAGGCAATGGTTTGACGGATGGTATCCAGGGTTTCATCGATAACGTTGAAGGAATAATTGACGGAAACCAAATCGTTAAAGCCCGCTCCCTTCAGATCCCGACAGTTCTGCAACACGGTGCGGAGGTTGTAGCCCATGCGCATTTTCCGCACCAATTCCTGGGAGCCGCTGGTGATGCCAATTTCAAAGTAATTCATCCCCGTTTGCACCATCAGTTCACATAACCGTGGGGTTAAATTATCAGCTCGGATATAGGCCGCCCAGTGAATATCCTCCATACCCGAAGCGGCGATCGCCTCCAACAGTTCCACCACGTCATCGATGAAAACTTTAGCTGGAATAAATTGGGCATCGGTGAACCAAAAATTGCGAATGCCCCGGTCGTAGAGCTGTCGCATTTCCTGCACCACTTCAGCGGCGGGGTTAATTCTGACCTGTTTCCCTTCCACCACGGTGTAAACGCAGTAACAGCAATTGTGGGGACAACCCCGCTTGGTTTGTACCCCTAGGTAAAAATCATCTTCCTGGAGGTAATAGTCAAAGGCCGGCCAAATGGACTCGATGTAGCCGTAATCACAGGCGGTTTTGACCATGGGGGAGGGCTGCTCATGGATTAACCGGGGCCGGGGCTGACTGCGGCCCACCACGTAACATCGTTCATCCTCAATGGCTTGCCCCCGCAGATATTTTTCCAGTAACGTCTCCCCTTCCCCCACTGACACAATGGTGCCCGCTGGCAACTTGGTTTTTAGCTGTTCATAAAAAACACTGACTGCACCGCCCCCGACAATGATTTGGGGATCACTGCAATAACGCTTTGCCCTCCGCAACCCCCGTTTGATTAAGCCCAAATTGCGCCACAATTCGCCGTAATAGGCGCTGGTGACTTTTAAACCACCCAGAGCTCCCCTCAGTTTCACCAGGGGATTTTTGCCGTAGTAAAACTCAAACGCATTCTGGAGAGGATTGCCGCCCCTTCCCCCCACCGGGGCATAGATTTGAATATCCCGCCAGGAAAAAACCAAAATTGTCGGCTGGAATTCATCAATACATTCATCCAAAGCGCGGTTGAAATCTAGGGGAGGAATAGTGCCTAAATCAAAAATTCGCTGGGCGATCGCCGGAAAGCATTTATGGACATGGTCCGCCAGATAAACCACCCCAATGGGGAAAATTGGGTTACAGGGAAGACGAACGTACAAAAGGCGATCGGTCATGGCGTTAGGACACTGGTAGGGTGAGATCAGCGACGGGAGGGATTAGCCCCACCTCCTCACAATTGTAATATATCTTAATGATTGGCTGGGGCTGCCGAGCCCAGATTTTAACCGTTCCAGCCCCAGGTAATTGCCAAAGACAAAATAAAATACCCAGAAAAAATTTTCCTAAACCCATGGCAAAGCCAGAGTCAAAAAATTTGATTGTAATTATCTTTACAGCGGATCGGGATCAGCGGGTGTTAGCTTTGTCCAGAATAGTAAAAAGACCTTTTTTTAATAAAATCCCATGCCTGCCATGTCTCAAATTCTTGATCCCATCCCCAACGACCAGCCGTCAGCCCTATTCTGTTGCTACGTTAATGCCACCAATCAAATTCAAGTGGCTCGCATTACCAATGTCCCCAATTGGTATTTTGAAAGAGTTGTGTTCCCTGGTCAACGGTTAGTGTTTGAGGCGGTGCCCAGTGCCCAGTTGGAAATTCACACTGGCATGATGGCGAGCTCAATTATTTCCGACACTATTCCCTGTGAACAGCTCAGCATCAACCCCGATGGACTGGACTCGGAAGGATTTGCTTCCCCAGAACCAGAAGACCAAAACGACTCCGCCGGAATCCCTTCCCAATCTTTAGTAGCCTAGGAAAACTCAAACCAGAGAGTGAAAAAAAGTCGCCGTTAACCTGACATACTCCCCGATGGAGAACCGGCACCATCATATAATTGAGCGGAAAGCATGGTAACCAGGCCCCGAACTCAATTAGTGGAATTAACGACGGTATGAAGATTTTATTTGTGGCGGCGGAAGTCTCCCCCCTAGCAAAGGTAGGTGGTATGGGGGATGTGGTGGGTTCCCTGCCCAAAGTTCTGCATCAGTTGGGCCATGATGTCCGTGTTTTCATGCCCTACTACGGTTTCATTAGCGACAAAATTGATGTGCCCCTGGAGCCGGTCTGGAAAGGGGAAGCCATGTTCCAGCAGTTTGCCGTTTACCAAGCTAACCTCCCCGATACCGACATTCCCCTTTATTTGTTTGGCCATCCTGTGTTCGATTCCCGTCGTATCTATGGGGGGGAAGATGAGGCTTGGCGTTTTACCTTTTTTTCCAACGGGGCGGCGGAATTTGCCTGGAACCACTGGAAGCCAGAAATTATCCACTGCCATGATTGGCACACCGGCATGATCCCCGTTTGGATGCACCAATCCCCGGACATTGCCACTGTATTTACCATCCACAATCTTGCCTACCAAGGGCCCTGGCGGGCTTTGTTGGAAAGTATGACTTGGTGTCCCTGGTATATGCAGGGAGATAATGTAATGGCGGCGGCGATCCAGTTTGCCAATCGGGTGACCACGGTTTCCCCCACCTATGCCCAACAGATTCAAACCCCTGCCTATGGGGAAAAACTAGAGGGGTTATTGTCCTACCTCAGTGGTAATTTAGTTGGCATTCTCAACGGCATTGATACGGAGACTTATAACCCAGCCGAAGACCGCTTTATTAGTAGCGCCTTTGACGCGAAAAGTTTAGATAAACGGGTAAAAAATAAAATTGCCATCCAGGAGGAGACGGGGTTAGAAATTAACCGTAATGCCATGCTGGTAGGCATAGTAGCGCGCTTGGTGGAACAGAAAGGTATTGATCTGGTGATTCAGATTCTTGACCGCTTCATGTCCTATACCGATTCCCAGTTAATTATCCTCGGCACTGGCGATCGCCATTACGAAACCCAACTTTGGCAAATGGCGCCCCGATTTCCTGGACGGATGGCGGTGCAATTACTCCATAACGATGCCCTTTCCCGTCGAGTCTATGCCGGAGCCGATGTGTTTTTAATGCCTTCCCGCTTTGAGCCCTGTGGCTTGAGTCAACTAATGGCCATGCGCTATGGCTGTATCCCCATTGTGCGGCGTACCGGTGGATTGGTGGATACGGTATCTTTCTACGACCCCATCAATGAAGCGGGTACTGGCTATTGCTTTGACCGCTATGAGCCCCTGGACTGCTTTACCGCCATGGTGAGGGCCTGGGAAGGTTTTCGCTTCAAGGCCGATTGGCAAAAATTACAGCAACGGGCCATGGGGGCAGACTTTAGTTGGTACCGTTCCGCCGGGGAATATATCAAGGTCTATAAAGGCGTGTTGGGCAAGCCCCAGGAGTTGAGTCCCATGGAAGAGGAAAAAATTGCCAAGTTAACCGCCTCCTATCGTTGACCTTTCGAGGGTTAGGAGTTTGTTGGCAAGGTTTTAATCTGCCCCCGAAATCGCCTTACTCACTCCCTGGTATGGGTAGATCTTTCCTTTCCTTACTTCCCCCAGCTTGGAGAGCAGATGGGCTTTTGAAATAACTTTAAGGTTGAAGGTTTCAGCGGGAATTAACTCCGAGGGAACTAGGCTTTGCTGGGCAATGCCACGATGTTATCGCCTCGCCAAATACCCAACTTCAAAAAAATTAGTGCCCAATGCTTGTGATGGGACAAAAGCTATGTTAACGTTATAAATCGTGCCAATGAGGCGCAACGGGTCGCTAGCTCAGCGGTAGAGCACTCGGCTTTTAACCGATTGGTCCTGGGTTCGAATCCCAGGCGACCCATATTTTTAAGAAACTATGTAGACATAAGTTATCGGCGGGCGTCTCGGTGGATTTTGTGCCCAACCTGGCCGGCGTTCTTGTTAACTGGTTCCCCATGGATTGCCCATCGCCCAACCGCACTATGTTACAGGCGAGAGGAATCGCAAATAAAAGCTATATTGTAGGTAAGCTTCCCCCAGAGGGTTTTGGAACATTTTAGGAATGAACTTTTACTGGCCCCGTTTTGTCAAAGTTTTTTATCGCCGCGAGCCCATCTCCAGCTTCATTTTGATTGTGGCGGCGGTAGATATGGTGTTGGGGGGAATAGATGGCAAGTGGAGCTTATTTTCCCTGGGCTTGATGGTGGCTCTGTTGGGGGTGGGAATACGCTGGTGGCAGTCAGAAAAAACTAAATCGATCGCCGTTAAACAGTCCCCGCGCCGTTATTTACCCCCTAGTGGTGGCACCCAGCGCCAACCCTTACCTATGTTAACTAAGCAACATCGTCGCTGAGCCAGGGGGGCATTTCCCCAGTGGTGATCCAGGTAACTGGAAGGACTTCGGCAAAGGCTTGAATAACTAGGGGGCGAATCTCCTCAACGGTGAGACCAGGTAGGAACTGGTTTAAGCTCCCCACAGGCCGATCGCCAATGCCACAGGGCACAATCTGGCTAAATCCTGCCAGATCAGGACAAATATTGAGGGCAAAACCATGGCAAGTGATCCAGCCACTGACCTTAATGGCGATCGCCGCCACCTTATGGCCCCCTAACCAAACCCCCGTTAAACCAGGAATACGCTCCCCCGATAGGTCTAATTTGCCCAGGGTGACGATCAACACCTCTTCTAGTTGTCGCAAATACCAGTGCAAGTCCTTCTGGAAATGATTTAAATCCAGGATGGGATAGCCCACCAATTGTCCGGGACAATGATAGGTTACTTCCCCGCCCCGTTCCGTGCGCCACAATTCCGCCGGGGGATGTTCCGGGTCGAACTTCAGATACTTGGTTTGGGAACCAGTGCCCAGGGTATAGACCGGGGGATGCTCCAACAGCATCAGTCCGTCCTCCCGTTGGCGATCGCCTTGTTTAGCCCTGACCCATTGGCGTTGATAGTGCCAGGCTTGGCAGTAGGGCACCAGCCCCAACGATAATAGACGACAGGAAGGATTGGCCATGGCGCTACAACGGAAACAGAATTAAGCTAAAGTTGCCAGAAATTAAGAAACGTAAAGAGATGCAAAGGAAAGTCAAAATCACCTAACGGATTAAGTCTTATTCAATACATAGTGCTAATCTGAAGATAGTCTTAGGGGTTGATTATTTACCACCACAATTCTCTGGAAGACTTTACCTCTACCCTAGGGATGGTTAAAAGTGAACCAAAGAATAACAATGTCAGGGTTATAATTCATCACTAAGCCCAAATTTATGGTGCTTTCTTCAATGATCCATACTTTCAATATCCTTAGCGACAAGGCGTTTCAAGTAATGATTCCACCCCACTGTTTCTGGGAATAGTTGCCTAATCTAACCTGGTTTTTAGAACCCAAGGTAGATCCACAAAAACCCAACCATTGCTCATTTTTTATTAATTTTACGAAGGGAGAATTCAGTATGAAACTGTTAATTCAGGGCAATAATATCACAGTTACTGAAGCGATTCATGATTACGTGGAAGAAAAAGTCGAGAGAGCAGTTAAACATTTTCAAAATCTAACTACCAAAGTTGATGTTCATCTTTCCGTGGCCCGCAACGCCCGCATTACTAACAAACATAAGGCGGAAGTAACGGTCTATGCCAACGGTACAGTGATCCGAGCCCAGGAAGGCAGTGAAAATCTTTACGCCAGCATTGATTTGGTGGCCGATAAAATTGCCCGTCAATTGCGGAAATATAAAGAACGTATCCAAGATAAGCAACATGGCAATGTCAAAACTAGCGAAATCGTTGAAGACAAGCCGGTGGAAGCAAATCTAATTGGCGATCGGGCTCCCGAATTACCGTCGGAAGTGTTGCGGATGAAATATTTTGCCATGCCCCCCATGGCCATTGAAGAAGCCCTGGAACAGCTACAGTTGGTGGACCATGACTTTTACATGTTCCGCAATAAGGACACCGATGAAATTAACGTCATCTACATCCGTAACCATGGCGGCTATGGCGTTATTCAGCCCCACCAAGCCAACTAGTTACTGACTGAAACTTAACTTCAAATAAAGCAAGGATGGGTCCGAAAGGCCTATCCTTTTTTGTTGTCCAAAAACTTTATTCCGTGGCCCCCTCAAATAAAAGCCCCCGGGCTTCATGCTGTGAGTAACAACGAAGCTAACCCAGGGGAATAAACACACTTAAGAGGTACGATCCAGCAGTATGGCGACTAAATAGAATCTAGCGACTACGGGGTAACAAGGCCACAGGATTGACGGCATTAGTTCCGCCTACCCGAATTTCAAAGTGGAGGTGGGGCCCGGTGCTGCGGCCAGTGCTCCCCATTTCCGCAATTTGTTGACCTTGTTCAACGTATTCTCCCCGACGCACCAACAAACGGTTGTTATGGGCATAGTAGGTAACACTGCCATCACCATGGCGAATTTTAACCAAATTACCAAAACCGCCGGAGTTCCAACCAGAAAAGACCACTTCTCCAGAGGCCGCCGCCATGATAGGGGTGCCAATGGGGGCAGCAATATCAATGCCGCGGTGCATGCGGCCCCAACGGGGACCAAAACCAGAAGTGAAGACTCCCTTAGCGGGCCAGATATAGCCATTAAACTGGGCTGGACCGCGGGGAAAATCAGGAGTACTCAAGCCCGGCAACTCGGGGCTGACTTCCTGGATAACCGGAATCTGAATACTGTCGTTGTAGCCCTGCACTGGGCTAGGGGCCGAACCGATAATTTGGGACTGGCCAACGGAAGTAGAAAACTGACTCCTTTGTCCCTGGGGAGAATATTGCCGTTGTAATTGGGCTAAATCTTGCCGGGGCTGGTTGAACTTGACAGGTAGGGCTTGGGGGGAACGGGCTTGCCAATCAGGAACCGCTTCGTTGTTAACTTGGCGGGCAACGGTCACGGCCCTTTGGGGCACCATCGGAGTTCTGGTCGGTTGGGTTTGATTGAGCTGGGTTACCTCTGCTTTTAGCTGGGTTTGGTATTGGGCTTCCGGCTCCTCCTGGGCTCTGGCTACCCTTGTTTGGGCCGTCGGCTGGGTAGAAACAAAGCTAGGCAAGCTGGGGGTCACAGATTCCGGCACTGCGGCCACAGTGATGGGAGGGGGAATGACCAAAATCTGCTCTGCTTTGATCTCGTCCGGATTACTCAGACCATTTGCTTGTTGGATTTTTTCCGGCTGAATGTCGTGGCTGCGGGCAATCTGACTGAGGGTGTCCCCTGGCTTAACTTGGTAGGATATTTGCCCATCAACATCGGGAGTAACTGTAGGAGTCGAGGGTAATGCTGCAATGGCAGGGGAAGTTTCCAGCACGACCGGAGTACCGGGGAATGCAGGCTGGGCCACGATCGCCGGGGTTGTTTCGGGGGGGATAACGGCGATCGCCACGGGCTGGTCAATGTTTAACGCCGTTTGCACTGGTTGGGCCGGCTGGGCCATACCATTCTGACGCAAATTATCTAAGGAAATATCTTCCCCAGAGGCTAAGGATTCATCTTGCCGTTGGGTTTTGCTGGGAGCTGGGGCCACAGCGGGGAGAGTAGGCACGGGCATAGATTGGGGATTGGCCGGGCTGGAGCTAGGCTGAACTTCAATGGCGGTAAACTCTTCCGGCGCTACCACGGCAATGGGAATGGGGCGATCGCCATGGGCGGCGGCGGCCACTTCTACGGGGCTGGGCAGGGAAGCTTTTGTGTCGAGCTTAATGCCTGCATCTTCAGCGGTACTTTTAATTCTTTGGGAAGTTAACTTTTCTTCCAACGGTTCAACGACGGTGCCCTGCATCGGGCGACTCACATCGGCAACTAAAGTTTGGGCCTTGGGCTTAACGGCAATGGTATTAGCGGTGCTAGAAGACTGACCGGGAGCTAAGGATGAAGAGACAACCAGGGAATCAGTCTGCTCCAGGGGAGCTAGGGGCGGAATAGTGGCAGCAGGAGCTTGGTCGTTAGCTGCTTTTACTGAAGAACTAGGTCTGGGAATACTGAGTACTTGTCCTGCCTGCAACGCCGTATCAGTGCTAATGCTATTGGCCAGGGCAATGGATTTGGCGTCCACTTGAAAAGCTTGGCTAATTTGCCAAAGGGACTCACCTTCTTTGACTTGGTGCTTCAGGGAAGGGGAAGCCAGTACGGACTCAGTGGGGGAGCCATGGGATTGGTCTAGGGATAAGTTACTCACCGCAGCCAAGGGGGAGTTGCCAGAACTGGTGGCGGCGGTGGCGGTTTGGGAAAACAACATACCCGTTGCTCCCATGGAAACAGCTAAACCCACCATTGCAGCAGAGCGGCGAACCCGACGGTATCCTTCGCCCAGGGGCACATTACCCTCTTGTTTAGTGCTTCCATCATAGGAACTAGTCTCCATCGAAGGGGATGAACACGAGGGAAAAAATGTCGCCGGTTGATTGAGTACGTCTTTCAAGAAGAACCTCCTTGTGTGTGAATGAGCCTAAAACCTAGAGCTAGATTGTTAGACCGCCACAGCCATTTCAGGTTTGATGGGAGATTAAATTCCACGACTGAATCTGACTGAGCCAATATACCTAATGAAGAATGAAGACTGCTAAGAAAGATTAACCTGCTTTCAATGATTCGACAAGCTGGTAGAAATTCCTGTTTTTACAGAGTTGTGAAAAATAGTAACGAATTTAGATCAGTGGTTAACTGACCCCCTAGACGTAGGTCTCCGCTTTTTGTTTCTGGCAAATTTCCTTACCCTGCCAAGCTTTTTCCCTAGCTGCTTTGCCTACTTTTCTCGGAAAAAATCCCCCGGCGATCGCCTAGAACCATCAGTTCTAGGTCTATTTTTAATCAGAAATTTTAATTGAATCGAGTCCTTGGCTAATTCGCTCCAGCCATCACAATTTCTTATCAGTTCATTAGTTCGATTTTGTCACTTTTGCCCCATCCCATTGCAGTGGCAGAGCTTCCTAACCAAGACTGCGTAACTGTCGCCTGGCCTCAAACAGGGCGATGGCGGTGCTGGAGGCTAAATTCAAGCTCCTCACCTCACATTGGGGCATGGGAATGCAAAGTAACTGGGTCGATAAATCCCGCATCATCTGGGGTAAACCATCTGTTTCACTGCCCATCATCAGCCAATCCGTGGGCTGGTAAGTATAGTCCCAAAAATTAACCGTGCCAGTGACGCTAAAACCGAGCAGGTTACCCCCCTGGATACGCCAATGGGCAATAAATTCTTCGCAACTATTGTGATAATGGAGGTCAACATAGGGCCAATAGTCTAATCCCGCCCGTTTGAGATAGCGATCGCCTAGTTCAAAACCCAGGGGGCCGACCAAATGTAATTCTGTCCCAGTGGCGGCACAAGTTCGGGCGATATTGCCAGTATTGGGGGGTATTTGGGGATTAACTAGGACAACTTTCACCATAAAGGTTATTTTTGCGGGATTTAATCAGGATTTATGCGAAAAATGGTCAGAAATATTTTCCCATGTCAGTGATGGAGATCACAAACTATCGATAAACAACAGTTATTAAACTGTCCCCTCGGCAAAAGTTTATGATTTTTTATCAGCTACTGAGGCCATCAGACTAAACTCAGTATTTCATCCCGGGCTTTGGTGAGGGGTAAACAGAGGTCCTGGGCCAGCATGGCTTCCTCCGTCTGCGTTTGGAGAATCGCCTCCTGGACAATGGTTTGGGGACTTTTACCCCGTTCATATTGGCTCAGCCATTGTTGGGCCATGTTGCCTTCCCGCAGAATTTTCAACAATGGGGGCAAAAAGCAAGCAAAGCCTTGATATTTAGCTTCCGGCTGTACGGACTGGTATAACTCCTCAATCCATTCCCTGGCGGCGATCGCCCGGCCATCTCGCCAATGGTGCAGGGTACTGTCCAAACTACCGACGGCGGCATCCATTTCATTTTGATCCGCTAGAGTCAGCAATTCTGAGGGGGTAAGCTGGCTTTGTTGGAGGGGGTCCAGGGCTGTCTCTT
>NZ_JADEWJ010000122.1:0-10332 GCF_015207725.1 Synechocystis sp. LEGE 06083 | reverse complement strand
GTGTAGGAGTTTCCTCCGGGGATTCTTCCACCGTGGGGGGGGGATTATTGCGCCGTTGGTTGGTGACCCAAAATCCTGCCGCCATGCCTCCGGCAATCACCAGCAGGACAACCAGGGGCATAACTACCCACTTGATCAACGGTGAACCCTCCTGGGTTTCGCTATACCCGGTAAATTCCTGGCTATAAACTTTGGTGGCTTGGGTGTCGTTGGCGTTATAGGGGGAGCCTACCACTAGGGTTGGAGCGGTGGGTTGGGGCCCCGGTTTAATTTTGTCATTGCCGTTGGTATTTCCTTGGCGATCGCCTGTAGCCATGGAAACATTACTAAAACTGCCCTGGAGGGCCTGGGCCATGGCGGTAGCGGAACTAAATCTTTCCCTGGGATGGTAGCGTACCGCTTGGTCTATGACCTTAGCCAGGGTAGGACTGACTTGGGGCGCTCCCTGTCGCCAAAGAATTTCTCCGGTGCGGCTGTCACTGGTCAAATATTGGGGGGTTTTACCGGTAAGCAAAAAAATAGCCGTGAGCCCCAAACTGTAAAGGTCGCTAGAAAAAACCGGCCTCCCAGCGGCCTGCTCCGAAGCCATGTAACCAGGGGTACCCAAGGCCACGGAATAGGCACTGCGGCCATCGGGATTGACCAACGTGCCCATGGTTTCTTTGATAATGCCAAAATCGATCAGAATTGGCTTACCATCTGCTTCCCGCAGAATAATATTGTCGGGCTTGATATCCCGGTGGATAATGCGCCGTTGATGGATAAACTGCAACACCGGCAAAATGCCCAGCAGCAATTCCTCCACCGCTGTGCTGGAAAAATTCCCCTTTTGGGCGTGGGCTTGGGTGAGGGTCAGCCCGGGAATCCATTCCTGCACTAGGTAAAAATCTTCCCCTTCACTGAAATATGCGTACAGTTGGGGAATCTGGGCATGGTTCTCTCCCAACTCTTCGAGGATGGCCGCTTCTCGGTGGAATCTGTCCCTTAACCATGGGGGAATTTCTGGATTTTCCAGCACCGGTTTGAGGTGTTTGATCACACACTTCCGGGCCGAGGGCATGTGGGTATCCCGGGCTAAAAAAGTTTCCCCAAACCCCCCTCTTCCTAGGGTTTCAATAATTCGGTAGCGATTGTTGAGTAGCTTTAGTGGGGTAACCATAGCAATGCCCTATGCTCCTAGCTTGTCCAGCTTTCAAATAAACCATTCTGCGGCCCTGGCCCCAAGTTCCAGGGGAATACTAACTGCTTTACCTAGGCGGGGTTTTTCTTTGGTTTGAGCGATGAACTGTTGCACCTGTTCCCCCCCTCCCCAGGCCTGGAGATACTGGGCGATCGCCTCTAGATTAGCGAAATAATCCTCTTCGGAGAGGGGAAAGGAGGCCTGTTCCAGGTACCGCCACATAATCTGTAGAAAAATGCGGTCTTTGATGCGTCGCAATTGCACATCGAAGGAATAACCCCATTTGTCCACAATCAACTGGTGTAACTGTTTACCGGTCATGGCTCAACACCGAAATTGCCCCAGGCGATCGCCGCTTGATGCCCATGCCTAGACAGGTTTGGATTTTTCAGCGACAATTTTCCCTAGTCCCATTAAAGCATTCCATGACTGTCAGCACCGCCACCCCTGCCCCCACTGCCATGAGTCAGGTCGTCAATGGATTATTGGCCGTCAAGCCCCTGTGGAACGTGGCTAAATGGCAAGCGCGTTCCATGATGATCAAACGGGCGGAGCGACTCGGTATCCCTTGGCGGGAGACGGTGAAACAATACCAACAGCAGGACTGGCAAGGGGATTGGGGGTCAGTGGTCAACCAAGACCTCACCTATCCCGACTATTACAACGCCTCTTTCCATGGCTATGACCAAGGCCATATGTGTTGGGACGCGGCCTTTGAATTTGAAGTGGCCGCCAACGCGGTTCATTCCAGCCTTTATCCAGAAGCCGGGGCCCAGGGCGACGCTCAGTTACGGCGTAGTTACCACGATGTTTTGCTAGCCCAATTGCCCCAAGCACCCCAAACTATCCTTGATTTGCATTGCACTGTGGGCCTGAGTAGCTTCACTTTGCAAGCCTGTTACCCGCAAGCGGCATTGACCGGGTTGGACTTTTCCCCCTACTACGTCACCCTTGCCCATCATCACGGCCAGGAAAAAGGAGCCGACATTAATTGGGTTCACGCCCTACCGGAAGCCACTGGCCTACAGGCCCAAAGTTTTGACCTAGTTTCCGCTTTTCTGCTGTTCCACGAAATGCCCCAGGAACCCACCCGGCGCATTTTTCGCGAAGCCCGGCGCTTAGTAAAAACCGGCGGCCATTTCACTTTTATGGATATGAATCCCCGCTCCCAGGCTTATCTGACCATGCCAGCCCATATTATGACCCTGCTGAAAAGCACGGAACCTTTTATGGACCAGTATTTTGCTTTGGATGTGGAGCAGGAATTATTGGAAGCCGGTTTCGACCAGGTGAGTATTCAGTCCAATAGTCCCCGGCATCGCACTGTCATCGCTTCCGTACAACCCTAGTCGCCATTCCTGACTTTGACCCGTCGTAACCTGCTATGGAAGAAACTTTTGTCGCACCGAACGGAGATAGTGATAGCAATTTTGGCTTAGCCCTGGCCGCCCTGACCCAGTCTTTGCAAAAACTGCAAACCCGTTACGACGAGGTTCAATCCCAGAGGGCCAAGCAACAACAAATCCAGGAATATCGTGCCGATGTGGAAACCAGGCTCCAGGGGGAAGCCCAGGCGGAATTGGAGCAGGAATTGGCCCGCATCCGTTCGGAGTTGGAAGCGTTATCCCTGGAATTAGAGAGTGAACTGTTGACCGATCGCCAGTTGCAAAAAATGTTTTGGGATGGTCTACGGCGGGGTTTGATGGGGGATGTGTTTTGGCAAATAATCCGCTTTGGTGGCCTGGGTTTGGTGCTGGGTTGGGCCCTAAAAAGTTGGGTTGGCTGAACAATCTGTCAACAATTGAGGCTGGCACTGGCCAAGTCCAGGAAAGTTTTGCCAGGGGTTAATTTTGCCCTCCATGGAGCCGCTGAAGCTGGGGAGTTTTAAAGTTTGTCTTGGTTTCCCCTAACTTCAAAGTCGTGAAACTAGGGGACTTTGCCAACCCCCTCTAGTGGAGGAAATGACGCAGGCCAGTGAAAATCATCACTAGGCCCAATTCGTTGGCCGCTTGGATAGAATCTTGATCTCGCATGGAGCCCCCCGGTTGGATGATGGTGGTAATGCCAGCGGCGGCGGCGGTGCGGACGGAATCGTCAAAGGGAAAGAAGGCATCACTGGCCAGACAAGCTCCTTGGGCTTCTGCCCCCGCTTGTTTCAGGGCAATTTCCACGGATCCGACTCGGTTCATTTGCCCCGCTCCCACCCCCAGGGTAGTTTTATTTTTGGTAATGGTGATGGCGTTGGATTTAACGTGTTTGCACACTTTCCAGGCAAAGGCCAATTCCGCCAACTCTGTCGCACTGGGTTGTTTTTCTGTCACCACCTGCCAGACATTGGGATCTTCCCGTTCATCGTCCGCCGACTGCACTAAAAATCCGCCGGCGATCGCCTTAATGGTTTGACTGGGGCCGGTGGCCAGATCGGGGAGAATTAAGACCCGCAAATTATTTTTCCTGGCTAGAATTTCCCTGGCCTGGTCATCACAACCGGGGGCCACAATACATTCCAAAAAGGTTTTCACCATTTCCGTTGCAGTGGGGCCATCCAAGGATTGGTTCAGGGCCACAATGCCTCCAAACGCAGAGGTGGCATCGGCATTAAAAGCCTTTTGATAGGCTTCTACCAACGTGGGAGCTAAAGCCACACCACAGGGATTGGTATGTTTTAAGATCACCGCCGCCGGTTCAGTGGAGTCAAATTCATTAATAATGCGCCGGGCCGCTTCCAAATCCACCAAATTGTTATAGCTCAGTTCCTTACCCTGGAGTTTCTCGGCCTTAGCCCAACCCGTCGCCTCTCGCCCTGTTTGGTACCAGCCTGCACTTTGATGGGGATTTTCTCCATAACGCAACGGCTGGCGCAATGTGCCGCTAATGCCAAATCGGGTTGCACTGTCCTCGTTTAAACCACTGAAATAATTGGCGATCGCCTGGTCGTAGGCATTGGTGAGGGCAAAGGCTTCCCCGGCGAATTGTTGGCGCAGAGCTAAGGGAATTTCCCCCTGTTCCTGTAGAGCAGTCAAATAAGCTCCGTACTGGCTGGGGTTAGTGAGGACGGTGGTATGGGCAAAGTTTTTGGCAGTGGCTCGAATCATGGCGGGGCCACCGATGTCAATCTGTTCCACCGCTTCGGCTACCGTTACCCCGGCCTTAGCAATGGTCTGCTCAAAGGGATAAAGGTTAACCACCACCAGATCCAGCGGACGAATATCGTTGGCTTGTAAATCCGCTTGGTCACTAGCTAAATCCCGCCGAGCCAAAATGCCCCCATGGATGCGGGGATGCAACGTTTTTACCCGACCACCCAAAATTTCCGGTGCCCCAGTGTAATCACTCACCTTGGTGACGGGGACCCCAGCTTCTTTGAGGGTTTTGGCAGTGCCACCACTACTGATCAGGTCAAACTGAAATTCATTCACTAGCCGTTGGGCCAGCTCCACAATGCCACTTTTGTCAGACACACTCAGCAGGGCTAAACGGGCCATTGCCTTCTCCTCTTGGTAATTTTTCCGTCCTCCATTATCCCCCAGGAGTTGGACTCCCTTACCCTTTCCTGTCCAGACTAGGGGGTTGGAAGTGGTACACCGCCTCGATCGCCTGACGACAACCATCGGCCAGACAATCCAGCAAAACCGCCCCTTTCTCTTTGGTGGCTACGGTGGCATCACCCATCACCCCACTGCGACTCACTTCTTTCGTTAACCAAGCAAAGGGCAAACTTCCTTCCATGCTCAGCAATTCGCCGTCGGCGGGAATCCCCTGGGGAAATTCCTTCACCAAACGATCTTCTCGCACCAGCTCCGGCCAGAGGGCCATCATCAAGCTGGTTTCCCCATCCCCCGCATGGATACCGTGGGTCATCTCCTTGGGGGTGAGTAAATCCGCCGCACAATGGGGCATGCGCCAGGTGAAAAAGGGAAAAATTTGCAGATCTGGGTAAGTTTGGTGCAGATCCCGAGCCGCAATTTCCAACACCTGAATCTGGCCACCGTGGGAGTTGAGCAAAATCCATTTACGGAAGCCCGATTGATACAAACTAGCCGCCACTTCCTTCAGAATAGCCAACAAAGTTTCTGCACTGAGGGTGATTACCCCAGGGAAACCTATATGTTCGTTGGACTTGCCATAGTACAAAGTCGGGAGGACATAGGCCGGAATTTCCGCCCCTAAAGTTTGCAATGCCTTGCCCAAAATCCCCTCAGAAATGGCCGCATCCACCACCAGGGGTAAATGGGGGCCATGCTGTTCAATGGAACCCAGGGGCTGAATAATGATGGTTTTATCTTTATCCGGCAGAGCCTCAATGTCCGTCCAAGTCAGGTAGGCAAAATAACGCTGGGGAGGAATGACGGCGGAATGTAGCATGGTCAGAGGTTTAAATATGCCTTAACCTTAACGAAATTTTTTGCCATTGTCGGCGCTGTATCGAGAGTTGAATCGTTATTGTGGCGCTAGCTATGCCATGCCTCGATCCCATGGGCTAAAACCCATCTTCTACCCAGTTAATAAACATTGAAGCGAAATTTTGACCTGTTTGTTGGCTAAGTTGGGGAAATTTTAACCTTTTCCCTAACCATCTCCGGGGTTAAGCGGGGAACACAAATGACACTTTTTATGGGATCAATTCTCAATAAGATTCCACTATTGCAACTAGCGAGCCTAGCGACTATGATGGATCCCATCGCCCAGACTGCTTCTAAGCGCCCCCATAGAACATGTCCTACACCGCCGATTCCCTCAAAGCCGAACTTAATGCCCGTGGCTGGCGACTGACTCCCCAGCGGGAAAAAATCCTCAATATTTTTCAAAATTTGCCAGAAGGGGAACACCTCAGTGCCGAAGAGTTACACCACCGTCTGGAAGAAGAAAAGGAAAAGATTAGCCTCTCCACAGTTTATCGCAGTGTTAAATTGATGTCCCGCATGGGCATTCTGCGGGAGTTGGAATTGGCGGAGGGGCATAAGCACTATGAGCTACAACAGGCTTCACCCCATCACCATCACCATGTGGTCTGTGTGCAATGTAACCGCACCATTGAATTTAAGAATGATTCCATCCTCAAGCAGAGTTTAAAGCAGTGCGAAAAAGAGGGCTTTCAGTTGATCGATTGTCAGTTAACTGTTACCACCATCTGTCCTGAAGCTATTCGTATGGGTTGGCCTTCCACTTTGCCCAGCAATTGGGCTTGCACCCGCAGTATTTCCCTAGCTTAAGCATTACGCAGGGCCACAATGGGGTCTAATTTCGCTGCTTGACGGGCGGGAACCACACCAAAAAAGAGACCAATACTACCGGAAATGGTCAGGGAAACAACTACGGCGGTGGGGGAAATAATGGTGATGAGGGGGGAAAGGGCTCCAACGATCACCACAATGGCCATGCCTAATACGACGCCAATTACTCCACCACTGGCGGAAACGATCACCGCTTCAATGAGAAATTGACTGAGGATGTCCTGTTCCCCGGCCCCGAGGGCTTTACGCAGGCCAATTTCCTGGGTGCGTTCTGTCACGGACACCAACATAATATTCATCACGCCAATACCCCCGACAATCAGGGAAATACCGGCGATCGCCGCCAGAAGAATGGTCAGTCCCCCGGTGATAGTGTTGACAATATCTAGCATTTGCTTCGCAGAACTAACGCCAAAGTCATCTTCCCCGTTTTGGATATTGTGGCGCAGACGCAAGAGGTTTTCCATTTGGAAAGTGGCCGCCCGCACCGAGTCACCATCCTGGGCTTTAACGTTGATCCAACTCAATTCGATGCCGTAGGGGGAAGTCCTACCCACCAGTTGGGCCACCATGGTATCCAGGGGAATGAAAATAAATTCATCTTGGTTACTGCCCAAAGAAGAACCCTTGGTTTCCATGACGCCAATGACTTCAAAGGTAATATTGTTGATGCGAATATTCTGACCGAGGGGGGTTTGGGTTTGATAAAGGCGATCGGCAATCTCACTACCGAGCACGGCTACCCGACGATGGCGCTCCAGGTCCAGAATGTTGAGGAAGCGCCCCTGGGCCACGGCAAAATTACGAATGGCGGGATATTCGGGGGTAGTGCCCACCACAGTGGCGTTGGTGTTGAGGCTCCGATGGGACACCAATAACCGTCGGTTAATCTCCGGGGCCACCCCGGCCACACTGGGCACTTGGTCGGCGATCGCCTCGGCGTCACTCAAAACCAAGGTTTTCGGTAAATTGAAACTAGCTCGACGATTACGTTGGGAACCGGGTAACACAAACAGCACATTGGGGCCCAAATCTTCCAACTGGGAAGTGGCCAACTCCTGGGCTCCCTGGCCAATGCCCAACATGGCCACAACGGACGCATTACCGATGACGATGCCCAACATGGTCAAACTACTGCGGAGTTTATTGGCCAGCAACATACTAGTGGCCATTCTCAAACTTTCCCGAAATTCAATCACCGTTACCTCTGCTTGGGTTGCTTCCGCTAGTGCATCTAGTTTATTTTATCGATTTCTTCGATTTGACCGCCCTCAGCCCCAGGGGAAAGTTAAATTGAGTTAAAATTCTGTCCCGAGCATCTAAGATAGAATTTCCTTCTGCAATCCCCATACATCCATGGCCACTACCAACATTTCCGACCGTGAAAAAGCCCTCAACGCCGCCCTAGCCCAGATTGAGCGGAGCTTCGGTAAGGGGGCCATTATGCGCTTGGGGGATGCCACCCAAATGCGGGTTGAAACCATTTCCACTGGAGCTTTAACCCTAGATTTGGCCCTGGGGGGCGGTTTGCCCAAGGGTCGGATTGTGGAAATTTACGGCCCTGAAAGTTCCGGGAAAACAACATTGGCCCTCCATGCGGTGGCGGCCACCCAACAGGCAGGAGGAGTGGCGGCCTTTGTGGATGCGGAACATGCCCTTGACCCCGTTTATTCCAAAGCCCTGGGGGTGGACATCGATAACCTCTTGGTGGCCCAGCCCGATAACGGCGAGTCGGCCCTGGAAATTGTGGACCAGTTAGTGCGCTCCACGGCGGTGGATATTATTGTGGTGGACTCGGTGGCGGCCCTGGTACCCCGGGCGGAAATTGAAGGGGAAATGGGAGATACGTCGGTGGGTTCCCAAGCTCGCTTGATGAGTAAGGCCATGCGGAAAATTGCCGGTAACATCGGGCGATCGGGCTGTTTGGTGATTTTCCTCAACCAGTTACGACAAAAAATTGGGGTCACCTACGGCAGCCCTGAAGTGACCACTGGGGGTAATGCGTTGAAATTCTACGCCTCCGTCCGTTTAGACATTCGCCGTATTCAAACCCTGAAAAAAGGCACCGAAGGGGAATACGGTATCCGGGCCAAGGTGAAAGTGGCCAAAAATAAAGTGGCTCCCCCCTTCCGCATTGCTGAGTTTGACATTATCTTCGGCCAGGGCATTTCCCGCATGGGTTGCACCATTGACCTAGCGGAAAAATGTGATGTCATTACCCGCAAAGGGGCTTGGTATAGCTACAACGGCGAAAACATCGCCCAGGGTCGGGATAATGCCATCAAATACCTGGAGGAAAATCCGGAAATCGCCGCCACCATCGACCAACAGGTACGGGAAAAATTGTCGTTAATTAATGCAGTTTTTCCGGTGGACACAGAGGATGGGGCGGAAGAACAGGGAGAAGAGGGGGATTTTTAAGCCAAGAAAACCTAAGAAATATGGGAAGCGGAAATCAAAAAACCGGCTAAAAAACCAACGATGGTGGCATAGGCCACGGAACTCCCTCCCAATTCATAGGCTTCGGGCATCATGGTGCTAGCTAACATGGCTAAAATTCCTCCGCCGGCGATCGCCTGGGCCAGGGCCACCAGTAATAGGGTGCCACTCTGGCCAATGGCGTAGCCCACTATGGCAATGAGTCCACTGGCCACCACGGCCCCAAACCAGAGGGTTAAAATTCTGCGGTTAGAAATGCCGGCCTGTTTCATGCCAAAGGAACTGGAAAGAGCTTCGGGAAAATTAGAAATAAACACAGCAAACAAAAAAGCGCCGCCCCAGGGGGTGACATGGGTATTCATGCCGATCACCATAGACTCCGGAATGTTATCGAACAGTGTGCCCACCAAAATGGCCATGGGAGCGGAACTTTGGGCCAATTTTGTCAACACCTGGCGATCGCCTTCCGCCAGTGGTTCTAACACCGAAACTGTATCTGTGGGGGGAACAATTGCTTCAAAGTCCGTGGCCAATTGCAAACGGCGGGCAAGTTTGCGGCTCAGGGCCAGGGCTAGATGGGGAGACTGGCTGAGAATATGGGCAAAATTTTCCTTATCGAGTTGATACAGTTCCATGGGAGTGAAGGCTACTACTGTGGCGGATCTGGGCTCCCCGGTGAGCAAAGACATTTCCCCAAAAATATCGCCGGATTTCAGCCGATTAACCCAGGTTGTCCCCTTATACACATCCGCTTCACCGCCACCGATCAAATAAAAATAATCCCCCTGGTCCCCTTCCCGGCAGAGCGGTTCCCCCGGCTGGGCGTGGTGGGGAGTCAGTAGGGCCGCTAGCTGATGCTTTTCCTCCTCAGGCAAGGCGTTCATCACCTCACTATGGGCAAGGTAGTCCACCAGCTCATGGGATTCAAGAATTTGGTGTTCCACCACATAGCGACGACTGACGGCGGGTTTACGCAAAAAGCCCCCATGTTCATCAATGTATTTACTCAGACTAATAAATAAAACTCCCCCGAATAAAAATCCCCCCACCAAAACCACCACATTGGCACTACGGTAAACGGCACTGGCAATTTCCAAGGCGATCGCCGCCATCAAAGTACCACTACCAAAGGCCATCACCGCCGCTAGAAATTTTCGTCCCGGTTGCCAAGCCACAGCAATTAAAGCCCCTAGGGCCATGCTGGAAGCGCCCAAAATACCCTGAAAGAAAGCGGTCAAAGCAAGGTTTTCCACCGTTCTAAGCAAATTTATGGTTATCGGACTGAATCTTTCCCAGTTCCATTAACTGCTAGAGGGTGGGCTAGAGGCAAGGTCCATGGAGCATGGGTAGCCAGACATCTAATACCAATCTACGGGAATGGAGTCGTCCAAGACCGGTTCCGGTGCAAATCCCCCCGGTTCCTGTGATGCTGGGGTTGGTGGGGGTGGATTAGGAGCCACGGGGTTATTCGCCGGGGCT
>NZ_JADEWJ010000121.1:0-10366 GCF_015207725.1 Synechocystis sp. LEGE 06083 | reverse complement strand
AGCAGGAAGAAGAAAAATGCAAAAAGACTTAATAGCGCCGATGTTATTCAGCGGAAGCTTAAATGCAACAGGTTTTGAAGGATGGCTTGAATTCTTTTTAATACCAGCATTGACAATGACGTCGGTGCTGATTATGGATAACGCCCCCATTCATCGAAAAAAAAGGATTAGGGAAATAGTAGAGTCTGCAGGACACATTGTGTTATTTCTGCCAACTTATTCTCCAGATTTGAATGATATAGAGCATGACTTTAGTGCATTAAAGAGGGCGAGAATGTACGCACCTCCTGGTACTAGCATAGATAAGGTTATTCAAGATTACTGCATAGCTTAACGTCTTATAATTATCCTAATTAACTATAAAAGTTCCAGTCTGGACTATCCACTTTCTGGGATCAGAGTTATCCTATTTTTGCCAAGAGTTGGCGGACAGTGAGGTTTTCTAACCGATTGATGCGGAGCAGGTTGGCGGTTACTCGCCCGATCGCCGTTTTGGGTTGAATGAGTCCGCTTACAGATTCAAGGGTGAAGTGGTCTGTCCAGATATCTTTTCTTGGATTGTAGAGTCTAACGGTTTCCCCTGTATGGGGGTCGATAGAAGCGATGTCACTGCCTTTGGCTAGGTTACAGAGAGCACAGGCAAGGGCTAGGTTTTCAAGGGTACTGTGGCCGCCATGTTTTTCGGCGATGATATGATCAACATGATGGGAAGACAGCGATAGAGCTTCAGGGATGAGGCAATATTCACAGCAATCGTTAGCCCGATCGCCAACAGTACGCCGTAGGGATGGAGAAATATAGCTTTTACTCATCAGCCCGGAGTTTCAGCAGGGCTTGGGTTTTTGCCAGTCGCACAAGATGTTCTATAAATTCATATTGTTGCCAAAGGCGTTGCTCTTTAGGATCTAGACCTTGGGTGCGATTTTTCTCTAGAAGAGTTTCGATCTCGGCCTGCAGGGTGGGAGAAAGATGTAGATCAAGTATTTGTTGAGGACTGGGGAGTTGAGCCAAAAATTCGAGAATTTCAGTAAGTCCAGACAAGCCTGTGTTGGGATTAGCGTTTAGTTGCTGTATGCCGAGGGCCAATATTTGTGGCAATTCTCCCTGGAGGGGTTGAAGCTGTTGAGCAATGTCGTCGGGGATGTCTAGGGTAATTTGCATGCTTAACCTTCACTGAATGATGGTAGATCAAGCATAGACACTTTTGGCGATCGCCTTGTTTTTTTGTGTACATTAATGAAATACTCTCGACCCTAGGCACAGCAACGAAACCATGCCTAGAGTCCTTAAAAAAAGGATTAGATATCCAAATCTGTCAGATCTAACTTGGTGCCATAGGTTTCAATGAATTCCCGCCGGGGGGCAACCCGATCGCCCATGAGCACGGTAAAAATGCGATCAGCTTCAGCAGCATCTTCAATGTGCACCCGTTTCATCGTGCGGGTTTCTGGATTCATGGTGGTATCCCAAAGTTGTTGGGGCATCATTTCCCCTAAACCTTTAAAACGCTGGATGGTGTAATTAGCGTTGGGAGGAAATTGACTAATTTGCCCCTGCAATTCCCGGTCAGAATAACAGTAGAAATGGTTTTTACCCCGCTCCAATTTGTACAACGGTGGACAAGCGATGTAAATGTAACCTTGGTCTACTAAATCCCGCTGATAACGGTAGAAGAAAGTCAACAAAAGAGTGCGTATGTGCGCCCCATCTACATCAGCGTCAGTCATAATCACAACCCTATGATACCGAAGGGAAGATATGTCAAAATCATCACCCTTAATACCTAGGCCTAATGCTGTAATTAAGGCTTGAATTTCGGTGTTTTTATAAATTTTGGCATCGTCAGTTTTTTCAATGTTTAAAATCTTGCCCCGCAGAGGCAAAATTGCTTGGAAACGACGATCTCGACCTTGCTTGGCCGACCCACCGGCACTATCGCCTTCGACGATGAAAATTTCCGATTCTGACGGATCTTTGGAGCTACAATCTGCCAGTTTACCCGGTAAAGTTGAAGATTCTAAAACTGACTTACGACGTACTAATTCTCTAGCTCGACGGGCCGCTTCCGCCGCCTTAAAGGCCTGTACCGCTTTTTCAATAACGGAGTCGGCAACACCAGGATTGAATTCCAAAAACTCCGTTAGGGCTTCCCCCACTAAGGTATCCACAATGCCCCGGACTTCCGTGTTACCCAATTTAGTTTTAGTTTGCCCTTCAAATTCTGGATCGGGCACTTTCACAGAAATTACCCCGGTTAGACCTTCCCGAATATTTTCTCCCCCTAAATTACTATCCCCTTCCTTCAATTTATTGCGTTTACGGGCAACGGAATTGAGGGTACGGGTTAAAACCGCTTTTAGACCTTCTAAATGGGTACCCCCATCAATGGTACGGATATTGTTGGCAAACCCCAGCAGAGTATCACTGTAGGCATCCACACACCACTGGAGAGCCACTTCTACCTGGACATCATTCTTTTCCCCCGAAGTGTAGATAATTTCATCGTGGAGCGGGGTTTTGTCTGTGGTCATATAGGTGACATATTCCCTAATGCCCCCTTCATAATAAAACTGCTCTTCTTTGAGGGAATCGGCCCGGCGATCGCCAAAGGTAATGCGTACCCCAGCATTGAGATAGGCCAACTCCTTGAGACGACTGGCTAGAGTATGGTAGTCAAACTCGATGCCATCCTTAAAAATTTGGGTATCCGGCAAAAAAGCAACCTGGGTACCTGTGGAGTGCTCCTCGTTAGGAGTGGCGGCCAAGCTACCGATGGGATTGCCCCGCTCAAACCGTTGGAAATGTTCCTTACCCTGACGCCAAACCTTCACTTCCACCCACTCGGACAGGGCGTTAACCACGGAAACCCCGACCCCGTGTAAACCACCGGATACCTTATAGCCACCGCCCCCAAACTTGCCTCCAGCGTGGAGCACTGTCAATACTGTTTCCAACGCCGATCGCCCGGTGGTGGGATGAATATCCGTGGGAATGCCCCGACCATTGTCCACTACAGTGACGGAACCATCGGCATTAATATCAATTTCAATATGGGTACAATAGCCAGCCAACGCCTCATCAATGGCATTGTCAACCACTTCATACACTAGGTGATGCAGACCCTTGGGCCCCGTGGAGCCAATGTACATCCCTGGGCGCTTACGGACTGGTTCCAACCCTTCCAAGACTTGAATTTGATCGGCACCGTAGTTCGTGGTCGTCATGGTCACTCCAAAATCAGGCTGAGCTTAGGCATCTTTGCTGTGGGATGACAAAAGCCCTCAAAATCTTAGCACAAAAGGGTTAAAGGCTTTAATATCGAGGACTGAGAACTGATTTGGAGATGGGATCGATCAAGCTATTTTTCTAGACGCACCACATACCATTGCCAAGTACCGCCATCCCCCTGGTCGAGGTCGCAGTAATTGTCCCGTAAATGTTCTGCTTTTGCTGCCAAAGTAGGCAATTTATCCAGTCCTTGGGGGAGGGGGAGATCGTATTCAGCCAAAATCTCCGTCAACTTAGCAGTCATTTCCGCCGGAGTTAGGAATGTTTCTGGTTCCTGGTCAGCCAAGAACACAAACATTTCTTCTTGGTACATCAGTGGATCGACCATGGCAATTGCTGAAAAATGTTGTTGAGGTGGAGGTCGGCGCTGGCTAATCGAGTAGGGATTTAGTCTTCTGGGTTTCCTGATGGGGCATTGCTCCAAAAATCTCTCCAGTGGAAAGACTTAGCATTAACCAAGTAACCCAGAAAACAGTAACCCTCCTAGCCCAGGGCCAGGAAGGGCCATTGCACAATACTTTATCGATTCATCGGTGATCGCCGAGACGTTGTGGCCTAGGCTTCGCGACCTAAAACGTCCTGTAACTGCCGGATCGCGGCGGCCCCAATATTGATAGCGGCCCAAGTTGCGGCGATCAGAAGGGGGCTAACAACTACAATTACACGCCAATCCATTGCTGTACCTCGTTTTGTTAAAAGAATATAAATTTTTAGAACACTTTTAATCTTACATCCTAATGCTGATCCCTTGGGAAGGGAAACATGGCCGGGGGTCGGGGGCAATGGCCACAGCCAGTAAACCGGAAAAATTCTGTTAAGATCTCCTGTCAGAGAGGCAGTCACCGCTCGGAACTTAAACCACCGTTGTCACCATTGCATGTAATGACCATTAGCCGGTTTCGTCAGGCAGCCGAAGCAAAGGAATTTTTAATTACCGCAGAAGTTACCCCCCCCAAAGGTGGTAATCCAGAGCGGATGTTGGCGGTGGCGGAGAAGTTGCGGGGCCGGGTCCATGGGGTTAATGTCACCGATGGCAGTCGGGCAGTGTTGCGCATGTCCTCTATTGCGGCCTGTGTGTTATTGCAACAACGGGGCATTGAAGCCATTTGTCAGATGACCTGCCGGGATCGCAATTTAATTGGTTTGCAGGCGGATCTGATGGGGGCCTATGCCCTCGGTTTACGCAATGTTTTAGCTTTGACCGGCGATCCCCTCAAAGCGGGGGACCATACCAAAGCCAGGGCCGTCTACGATTTAGAATCGGTGCGGTTGTTGAGTTTAATCCGTTCCCTCAACCAGGGGCTAGATTTCAACCAGGCTCCCTTGGTGGATGGCAGGCTAGATTTATTTCCTGGAGCAGCGGTGGATCCCCAGTCAAAGAGTTGGTCCGGTTTGCAAAGTCGGTTTGAAAAAAAGCTCGTAGCCGGGGCCCAGTTTTTCCAAAGTCAGTTGATCACGGATTTTGATCGCCTGGATAAATTTATGACCCAGGTGGCTGTGGGATGTGGCAAACCGATTTTGGCGGGCATATTTCTTTTCAAATCAGCTAAAAATGCCGCTTTTATCAAGCGGGTGGTGCCGGGGGTAAATATTCCTGATTCTTTAATTGATCGCCTGGCCCAGGCCGAAGATCCCCTAACGGAAGGGGTGGCGATCGCCGCCGAACAGGTAAAACTGGCGAAAGAACTATGTCAGGGAGTCCATTTGATGGCGATTAAAAAGGAAGAACTAATTCCCGAAATCCTCGACCAGGCTGGCATTGCCCCTCTGGAAAATTAAGGCTTACCAACCTTAGGGCTAAAAAATAAACTAAATTCCCCTGCTTGCCCCCGTTGTTGTAGACCAGGCAAGCCTAACCTAGTCTGGGCTTCTGGATCCAACAGTAAATAGTTCCCCTCCTTGGCCATGGCACGTAACTGGTCATCGTTCATAGCAATGACTTGGCGATCGCCGTAGAAATCTAAACTGGGGCGACTGTAGGCAAAGGAAGTATAAACGAGAGTGTTTACCGGAGTGGCCTGTTTAATTAACTCCCCCACCGGTTTAACAGCAAAAGCTTCGTTCACTTCCCAATTCCAGAGAGGGCTGGAAAAAAGAAATAGGAGAGTTACATATAAACTCACCACCAAGGTTTTAACGAATTTGGCAGAATGGTTCAGATATTGCCTGGCACTCCATCCCACGCCGATAAATAGCACGAGTCCCATGATGATGATCACCGGTCTTCGCTCAGTGAAGCCAGTGTATAGTCCCCCCACCAAGCCAACCCCGGCAGTGAAAGCCAGTAGATAACCAATCAGCCGAGGGTAACGCTTACGATTTTGTAAATCCGCCAGATAATGCCCCCCCATGAGAGCGAAAAAGGGATAGCAGGGAAGGACATACCAAGGCAATTTAGTGCCCATGGCGGAAATAATTGCTAAAAAGCCAAAGCCAAAAATGATGGCTACCTTAGCCCAGTCCTGTCGCCATTGTTTGATGGTCGTCACCATGGCTGGAACGAGGAAAAATAGCCAGGGAGCGGTGTATTTTGCTATCTCTAGTAAGTAGTACCAAGGCGGCCCTGTATTGCCCTCCAATTCCTGGGTAACTCGGTTAAAACTGTGGAATTCAAAATGAATTTGCCAGAAGGTTTCCCCATACTGAGCAAATTGCAGTTGGTACCACCACAGCACGGGGGCAAAACCGATCGCCAGCCCCAACCAGAATTGCCAGCGTTTAAAAATCCGCCCTTCACCCAGCCAAAAAATTAAAATCCCCAATAACATTGCCAAGGCCAGCACCAACAATCCTTTAGCTAAGGCAATTAAGCCCAAGCCCATACCTATGCCTGCTAACCAATGGGGTTGTTTACGCCCCTTCAGTAAACAGAATAATGACCAGAGCAAACAGGTATTAATCACCCCATCTAACATGGTTAAACGACCCAGACGGGTGGTGGGGAGCAGGGTTAACAAGACTGAACTACTCCAGAGGGCGGCTTTCGGAGTAGAAAAAATTTCCTTACCCACTAGATACAGTAAGGGCACCGCCAGGGCAGACCCTAGGGCTAAGAGTAAACGGGAACTAAATTCACTAATGCCCAGCAGATGGTAACTGCCCATCACCAACCAAGTAATCAGGGGTGGTTTGGATAAAAAGGGTTGTCCCAAATAGGTAGGAAAACGCCAATCTCCCCTGAGGTAAGTATCTTGAGCGGTAGTAGTGTAATAACCTTCGTCAAAATCCCGCAGAGCCACATTACCCAAACCGGCGATCGCCAAAACTAGAGCCGCTGCCGTGAGTAGCAGTAGATATTTCCGATCATCGTTAAGGGCAGGAAAGTTCAAGGGCAGAGTCTGGGGACGTGGTGACGGTTGGACTTGAGGGGCATTTTCCCATGTTCTTGGGGGAACTTTAGGTTTTTGCTAAGGTATTTTGTTGATGTTACCCCCAACTAACGGCTGACCCTGTGAACCTGATGCCCGATCGCCACCAATTCCCCGGCTTAACGAATAAAACCTATTTCAATTTTGGCGGCCAGGGTATTTTACCCACCGTAGCCCTAGAAGCAATTACGGCCATGTATGGCTATCTGCAGGACAATGGCCCATTTTCCATTGCGGTTAACCAGTACATTCAGCAGTTAATTGCCCAACTACGCCAAGCTTTGGGGGAAACTTTTAACGTTAATCCTAACACCATCACCATCACCGATAACGTCACCACTGGTTGCGACATTGTGCTTTGGGGCATTGATTGGCACCAGGGCGATGAAATTTTGCTCACCGACTGTGAACATCCCGGCATCATTGCCATTGTCCAGGCGATCGCCGCTCGGTTTGGGGTTACATACCGCTTTTTCCCAGTGGCAGATACCTTAAACCAGGGGGATGCGGCCGCAGTATTAGCTGATCACCTGGGGCCAAAAACCCGTTTGGTCATTCTCAGCCATTTACTTTGGAACACGGGGCAGGTGTTACCCCTGGCGGAAATTATGGCCGTTTGCCGCCGCTACCAAGGGGATTATCCAGTGCGGGTCCTAGTGGACGGGGCCCAATCAGCCGGTTCTTTACCCCTAGATTTTTCCCAGCTAGAGGTGGATTATTACGCCTTTACGGGTCATAAATGGTTTGCTGGCCCCGCTGGAGTCGGGGGTCTGTATATCCATGACGATTGCCTGGGGGACATTAATCCCGCCTATGTGGGCTGGCGCAGTATTACCTATGGCGCTAAGGGGGAACCCACTGGCTGGGCTGAAGGGGGCAAACGGTTTGAAGTGGCCACCTCCGCCTATCCCCAATATGCTGGTTTGTTGGCCGCTCTGCAGTTACACCAACGGCAAGGCAGCGCCGAGGAACGTTACCAAGCCATCTGTCAACGCAGTCAACTACTTTGGCAGGGCTTAAACCAGCTACCCCACGTCCATTGTTTAGCCACATTGGCTCCCCAAGCGGGTTTGGTTTCCTTCACGGTGGATTCTCCCCTGGGCCACCGGGCGATCGTCCAGAAACTGGAGGAACAACGCATCTATCTCCGCACCATTGCTGACCCTGACTGCATCCGGGCCTGTTGCCATTACATTACCAATGAAGAGGAAATTGAGCATTTATTAAGCAAATTAGCTGAATTTACCCCCTAAAAATTTATCCCCAAGGCTTTTAGTAAACCAAGGAGAGATGCCCTTGTTTTGAAGAGAGCTAAACCCTAAATTTGTCCTGTTTCCTGCAACAACCAAAAACCGGCAAAGGCTTCACTGTCGGGGCTGGCTTGGATGGCCAGAAAGTGAATGCCCTGGGCTAATTTTTTTGCTTGTTCAAATCCCTTGGCTTCCTGTTCACTGGTTTTATCGGTGACGTTGGCCACAATCCAACTATCACTGGCTCCGGTTTCCAGGCGGACAATGGGACGAGGGTCGGTATTGTATTGCAAATAGCCCAATTCCAACCCCGATAACCAAGCAGCAAAGGGTAAAGCCCTGGGGGAAAAGAGGATCAGACCGGGAATGCGGCAATCGGCGGGCAAATTGTAGGGGGAGAGGGGGAAACTTTCCCCAAAACTAATCTCCCAATCAGGCAAATCATTAAAATCGGCGGCGGCTAAACTGACTAAGGCCCACTGGTCTCCCCGATCGCCCCGCACTGCATCGGGTAAGGCAATGGCATTGAGTTCTGGATACTGCACCGATGTGGAGGAAGCCAACTTGGGGTCATAGCCCGGTTGTTGGGGATAAAAATTTTCTAGGCGATCGTCTAACCATTGCTCCAGCACATAGGTGCGACGGCTGGGGACGGGGGGAATGCCAACTTCCTCACAGGCTTTGCTGATCATGTTATTCATCTGTCGCCGGAAAAAACGGATCTTTTGGGGCATCTGACCCGCTTCGGCGATCGCCGCTTCGATGGCCTGCCGGAGCCAAACGGAATTAACGGTGGAACTGGGGCAATACTGGCTATAGCGAAACAAATCCTCGGGCGACTGTTGCACGGACTGGGGAGATTCACAAATTAGTACTTCCCACACCTTTTTTTCTTCATCGTCCAACAACGGCCGTGAATAAAAATCCAATTCCCAGGTAACGCCCATATATCAATTAAATGTTTGTCAAAGCCAGCCCAAAAGGGCTAACCGCTATCCTATCAAGCAATTGTCCCCGGTTTGCCATCGTCCCATGGCCCAGGCCTATAACTGCCCCCATCACCATTGTCGGACCAAGGCCACTGAGCTTAAGATATCTTGGGAAGCAGGGGGCTTGCCATCCGACCTCTACATGATTGATTTCACTGCCCCTGGTTTCATTTTTCATCGCCCTAGAACCTTACCCAATATGATCTCCCAGCCCCAAGGATTCGCCCGCCTTAACCGCTCTTCTGCCCGCTTTTTCCCAGCCCGTTGGTTAATGGCGTTGGGTTGGGGTGTGGGTTTAATAGCGTTGGGATCAATACCAGTAACGGCGGCTACCATTGCTCAAGGCACCGTTACAGAGCGCCAAGTCCGGGCTTTGATCGAACAATTTGATGCGGTAGCTAATCAACACGATACCGATCGCCTGGGGGAAATTTACAGCCCTGAATTTAGCAACAGTGACGGTTTGACCTTTGCTCAGATGGAAACAACCCTGCAACAACTCTGGGAAACCTATGGCAATTTGACCTACAGCACCGAACTAAAAAACTGGAAACAGGATGGGCAAGCAGTGGTGGTGGAAACTTTGACCACCATCAAGGGTGAACGGCCTTGGCTGGGTCGCACCGCCCAATTGAATGGAGAAATTACTTCCCGCCAAACCTTCATGGACAACAAATTGGTGCGCCAGGAAGTGTTGACGGAAAAAATGACCCTCACCGCCGGGGAAAATCCACCAGAAGTGGACGTTAATCTGCCCCAGCAAGTGCAGGCGGGCCAACAATTCGATTTCGATGTTATTTTGCGCCAACCCATTGGGGATGACCTCCTGGCGGGCACGGCCTTTAGTCAAAAAATAGACCCTAATAACTACATTGATCCTTCCCAGGTGAAATTAGAATTATTGCAGGCCGGGGGGTTATTTAAACGGGCGATCGCCGGCAATGATCCCCAGTGGTTGTCCGCCTTATTAGTCACCCCAGAAGGTATGGTTTTGGTTACCCAGCGTTTGGCTGTTGTTCCCTAACAAAACAATTAACGATGGCACGGCCCAGCAACGGCAATGGAAAGAATCAGCAGGCGATCGCCAAACCATTTCTAAAATGGGCTGGGGGTAAGGGAAAGTTAATTGAACAATTGGTTAATTTCTTTCCCCCGGAAATCACCACTGGTCAGCTAACTAAGTACGCCGAGCCTTTTATTGGTGGTGGGGCGTTGTATTTTTATGTTGCCCAAAATTATCCCCAGATAGAAAAATTCTTTATCTCTGACTGCAACCAGCAATTAGTTTTGGTTTATAAAACTATTCAACAAAATGTTGATGATTTAGTTGATTTTCTAAATCAGTTACAGCAGGAATATTATTGTCTCGATAAAGGTGAGCAAAAGAGCTTCTTTTATCAACAAAGGCTCAAATTTAACCAGAATGTTGCTGAAATAAATTTAGAGAAGTTTAGTAAATCATGCATAGAAC
>NZ_JADEWJ010000120.1:0-10435 GCF_015207725.1 Synechocystis sp. LEGE 06083 | reverse complement strand
GATTAAATTGGGGGGAATGTGGGCATTTTCAAGCCAATAATGGCTGTCACTGGGGAAAACCAGAGGGGAAGACATAAAAACAATAATTAGTTTGCCGTTGGATCAACTCAGGGCTTTGCGTTATCCTCCAAGGGAAAAATTCAGCTCCTGTTTGAGATTAGATACCAATTTTCCTAGAACATTGACCAGTATAATAGCCGGATTATCTGCCCTTTACTGACTTTGCCATGATTACCAGGGAAACTTTGCCCATTTATCTACAACGCCTGTGGCGGAATGCAATGGTGCGCTGGTGGATCATCGGCATTATCGCCATGGTCTTTAACGTTGTCCTGCTGGATTGGTTTAAGGTGTCCCTCGGCATGACCCTCACCTGGGCTTCTGTCCTCTCTGCTGAAGTTATTACCATCATTCGTTACGGGGCGATCGACTTGTGGGTCTTTCGTAATCCCAGCCTTTCTTGGCAACGCTGTTGGGAATACCATGTGGCCAACTTTAGTGGCTTTTTTCTCTGGAGTCTAATTATTGTGATTTTGGGCAATAAGCTGGGCTGGGATCATAAAATAGCGGCGATCGTAGCCACCATGATTACCGTTTTTTGGAGTATGGCCACCAACTTTCTTTGGGTCTGGCGTAAACCAAAAAAGAAAGCTTAATTTGGAACCCATTGGTGTGATGGAAGGGATAGATAATGGTAGGTAAGATTTTTTACTTCATTAACGACGAGAAAAACCTTAAATACTGCTTTTTAATTGCAATAGCTGTTACTTTAGGGATTTTTTTGCTCAAGTTCTTTGTCACTGGCTTTGGGGTGTACGGTGATGGATTAGGCTATTACACCCCCTTGAGGTCTTTATTATTTGATGGCAACCTCAGGGTAGATAACGAATATAGTTATTACGCTGAAACCGCAGGCCAATTCAACAGCAGTCCCCGGGTATTTGGACCCATTCCAGAATACAGCAAATACACGGTGGGGCTAGGCATTGTTCTGTTACCGTTCTTTGCCTTAGGCCATCTTGTTGCTCTGATTTTACATCAGTTCAATAACGCCATTCCCGTCAATGGTATGTCCTGGCCATACGAGTTATTTTACTGTTTAGGAAGCGTTGGTTTAGGCATCGCTGGTTTAGCTTTAAGTTATTTATTCGCCCGGCGTTATTTTTCCCATCTCAGTTGTTTATTGGCGGTGACAGGAGTTTGGTTTGCTTCACCATTGAGTTACTACCTATTCATAGAAGTGTCCATGTCCCACGCCGTTTCTGCTTTCCTAATTGCCTTATTTTTATATGGCATATTCACCAAACCTTGGTTAACCAATGGCCGTTGGCAAATTATTCTCGGGCTGGTGATCGCCTTTGCCGCTTGGGTACGGCCCCAGGATGTACTGTTTTTTATCGCACCGATATTGGTGGCGGCAATCGGTTTTGAAGGGGAATTATCGAATGAAAAAGAAGATAATTTAACAACTATTAATTGGAGAAAAAGAAGTCAAACTATTTTTAGAAATATTACTCAGGTAAAATTTTGGCAACCGCTGCTAGTGATTCTGACAGTGGCGGTAATAATGCAAATTCCCCAGCTATTAATTTATCTTTGGCAGTATGGCGGCATTGACCGCATTCCCTATTTAGAAGAGGGGCAAGCTACAGGCCATGGGGGCAGCTTTAATTGGTTGCAACCATCCCTTTGGCAAGTGTTATTCTCCGGTCATCGGGGCCTATTTATTTGGCATCCCATAACCTTACTAGCTGTAGTTGGCTTAGTGCTGGGTTGGCAACTATTGCCCCGTTTAAACACCATTTTTTTGGTAACTTTCCTAGCTCAAGTTTATTTTATTGCCGCTTGGTGGTCCTGGTGGCAGGGAGCTAGTGTGGGGGGGAGAATGTTTAGTAATTGCACTTTTTTATTTGTGTTTGGGATTGCCAGTTTTTGGCAGAAGTTTCCCCGTCAACGCTGGCAGAAATGGGCAGTTTTTGTCACAGCTCTTTTTGCTTTTTGGAATCTGCTAATTGTTTTGCAGTATCAGTCCGGCATGATTCCACCAGAAGCTCCGGTCACGTTGGTAGAGCTATATCAAAATCAATTTAAGGTGATTCCTTTCTTTGTTAGCCATCTTCTGGAAAAATTTTAATTATGAATAATAGCAGAAGGTCGTTGATTAGTTAAGTATAATTAAAAAGTATTACAGCATATTGAGTGGCATCGGGGTTACTGAGTCATGAAAGTTATGATTTGCAACGGTTGAAGAATTTGCCTGGGGGACACCGTAAAAAAAGAGCAGATTCTGGATCGCCCGATAATTTTGGCGTGGCTAATCTCTTGCACAGACCAAATGCTTGTCAGGCAAGGGATTGAGCAAGTTTAGTATTTTCCCTAGAAATGGGCTCTGAAGCTTTGGCAGGCAGCCTTTCTTCATAATGGGAGGGCAATGGAAATCCTTCTTGAGAATTTTAAGATACTCAGCCTGGAAATTTGAGCGGGCTATATCAAGGAAAAACCCAGTCTGGGAACTTGAAACGCAGCAAAAATTTGCAAATAATTTAATTAATTATGAAGCCTTATAAGCCATAAATATTCCTATTCATAGAGATAAATTTAACTAGGGATACCACGTTTTAATTTAAATTTTTCTGCGATCTATGAAAAATAACCAACAAAAAATTGTTTTTTCTGCCTTCTTGGGGCATAATGAAAATAATTTGCAATAGTCTTTGTTAAATCTCTTATAACAGTTCACAGAAGAACCCTTATGTACATCTGCGTTTGCCGGGGTATCAGCGATAAAGAAATTGAAGCCGCCGCTCAACGGGGCATAACCTCCCTGGAAGAATTGTCCGAGTCCACGGGAGTAGGGGCTGATTGTGGTGTGTGCCAGGGCCATGCTTGCCAGGTGCTAGAGGCGATCGCCAGAAGGAAATTAGCCTAGGTGGGAGTCGGAATAAATTGAGTATTAAGTTGAAAAAATACAAATACTAACGATAAGCTGCAATCTACAAACTATTTGACGGGTACATCCCCTGATAAGGGCTGAAATTCCAGTACTTGGTTGACTTCCAAGCCCAGTTCTTGAGCCCTTCCTGCCTTCAATTCCAGCACCTGATTAACCTCTTGGCCGAGGGGGCCGTAGTTGGGACAGGGGTCCGCTTTGCAGGGAGGCACGTTGGGAATAATTTGTTTAATCTGCCCATCCCGCAGAAAGATCATGTCAAGGGGAATTAAGGTATTTTTCATCCAAAAACGGGCAATTCTTGGCTCAGGAAAAGTGAATAACATTCCCCGATCGCCAGCTAGTTCGGTGCGAAACATCAAGCCTTGGGCCTGTTGGGTGGGAGTTGTCGCCACTTCTAGCAAAATTGTTTCCGAGCCAATCGTTACCTGCGCCGTCAGGGGCAAAGATTCCACCACCGGCGATCGGGAGTAACTGGGACTACACCCCACCGTCCCCATTGCCAATCCAACACCAAAGCCAATGGTTACCAAAGTCCGCAGAATAGATTGGGCTTTAGATTGACCTAAGTTACGGAAAGTCAACGGGGTCATGGCAAACGATGGGGATCAACCCCAAGGGATAGGGGACTAACCAATGGTAGCTAACCAATCCCGCATCAGCCGATTGACGGTGGACGGATCTTCATCGTGGGGACAGTGCCCTGCTGGTAAAAAATGTTCCGTTAACTGGGGATAATGTTGCCGAAACTTGATGCTTCTTTCCTTGACCCGCATCCAGGGATCCCCCTCTCCCCAAATGACCAACAGGGGCGCTTGCAACTTAGCCAGCAATTTGTCCACCATTTCCCCCTGGGGAGATTTGAACACTGAGGCAAACACCTGGGCTGCCCCCGCATCGCAGGAAGGACGGTAAATTTCCTCCACCAGGCGATCGGTCACCGCCGTTTGATCTACGTAAACTTTTTGTAGGGTCTTCCGAATAGTGGGTTTGCGGCGCAAATATTGGAATAGCAAATAACTGGGTAGGGGCTGGAGCATCAAACTTTGGATCATTTTTTGCGCCAAATTGATACTGCGCTCACTAATTTGATCCCCAAATGGCCCGGCGCTGTTGAGCAAGACCACCCCAGCAATTTTGTCGCCACCGTTAGCCGCCGTACAGAGGGCAGCGTAGCCCCCCAGGGAATTGCCCGCCACCACCGTTTTTTCGCCAATCACCTGGTCAATAAAATCCAGTAACTGTTGTTCCCACAGTTGACCACTATATTCCTGGGCGGGTTTAGCCGATCGCCCAAAGCCCAACAGATCAATGGCCCACACCTGGAATTGCTCCTGGAGTTCTTCAATGTTTTTACGCCAATGGTCAGTGGAGGCGCCAAAACCGTGCACTAGCAGTAAAGAGGGCCGATCCGGCTGGGGTTGTCCTGCCCGGACATAGTAAATCTGGTGCCCTTGCCATTGCCAATAGTTACCCGTTGGTGCGGTGATCTGGGGCGAAAAGGACTGCATCTTGTTAAGAATTGTTAAGTGAGCTTATTTTCCCATCATAACCCTTTAACCCGGAGGCCAGCTAAAAGGGCGATCGCCGAGGATATGGAGGTGGAGATGGAACACAGTTTGTCCCACTTCGGCCCCGTTATTGATGACCAGCCGAAACTGATCGCCAATGCCTAAATCCGCCGCCACTTCCTTCGCCTTCAGCAAAAGATGTCCTAGTAGGGCGTGGTCTTCGGGGGTTGCCGCCGACAATTGGGGCAGAGACTTTTTGGGAATTAGGAGCACATGGACTGGGGCCTGGGGGTTAACGTCCTTAAAAGCTAGACAAAGGTCATCTTCATAGACGATTGCCGCTGGAATTTCCCGACGAATAATTTTGCCAAAAATGGTATCTTCTGCCATGGTTTGAACCTCAACTGCCACCATTCAGATTAACCCACTACCAGGGCATGGCTAATTGAATTTTTGTTTAGCCTGTTCATAAACGGCTTCCGTTATCTCTGTGATTCCCGCTTCCCTAGCAAAATTTTCTATTTTCTTGCGGGCGGCAGGACGAACGAAAAAGGGAATTTCCTTTAAACGACTGGTGGCTTCGTCAGTCCAGATAATGGGATCACTCATTGAAAAAACGGGTTTAAAACTTCGCCCTTCAGGACGACTTGACAGGCACATTCTAACCCAGAGGCTTGGCTAAGACTATGCCCAGTAAAACTTAAGTGCAATCTGGCACTAGCTCCAATCTTGGCCGTTAGTAACTAATATTTACGCTCCTTGGGCTCAAAGCGATTAATCACCACCGGCATATAGTCAACTTTGATTTTTTCTCCCTCAAAACTAGCCAAAGTGTGGCGTAGAAATTGTTCATCGTCCCGACTGGAAAAATCTTCCCTGGCATGTGACCCCCGACTCTCCTGCCGTTGAATGGCAGAAGTTAAAATCAATTCCCCCACCGCCATAATGCTTTGCAGTTCCAAAGCTTCAATAATTTCTGTATTCCATTGCGGCTGTTTATCGTCCAAAAAGATTTGCTCGTATTGGGCCTTAAAATTTTGCACCTGGGCCAATCCCTCCGCCATGACAGATTCAGAACGGAAAACCCCGCAATGGCTAGTCATGCAATCCTGAAAAGCTTGGCGCAAGGCACTGATACGCACCGATCCCTGCTGGTTAAGAAGTTGCTCAAGGCGGGTTTGGGCCTCGGTTTTATAAACGGTTTCGTCAATGGTCGGGAGCGATCGCCCTTGGACATATTCGGCAATGCTGCGACCAGTACGACGGCCATAAACTACACATTCCAAGAGGGAGTTACTGCCCAAACGATTGCCCCCATGGACGGAAACACAGGCACATTCCCCCGCCGCAAAAAATCCTTCTGTTAACTCGTTGGCATTTTTCCTCACCCGACCATCGGTATTTACTGGAATGCCCCCCATGCAGTAATGCACCGTCGGCCGCACCGGCATTGGTTCTTCCACCGCGTCAATGCCCACTAAGCGATGAGCTTCTTCCCAACAAAAAGGAATACGGCTCATAATTTTTTCCCGCCCCATGTGGCGCAGATCGAGGTACACGTAGGGCCCTCCAGCACTGCCATCGGCATTCACGCCCCGCCCCGCTCGGATTTCCAAGGTAATCGCTCGGGAAGTAATATCCCTGGGGGCCAACTCCATGCGACTGGGGGCATAGTCTTCCATAAACCGTCGCCCCTCACTGTTAATTAAATAGGCCCCTTCTCCCCGCACCGCCTCAGAAATCAGTACCCCCACCGGATATAGCCCTGTGGGATGGAACTGGACAAATTCCATATCTTCCAACGGTATTCCGGCGATCGCCGCCATGGCCAAACCATCTCCAGTGGAAGCGTAGTCATTGGAAGTGGTGTTATAAACCCGACCGTAGCCCCCCGTGGCCACCATCACCGCCTTGGCCCGGACAATTTCGATGCGGCCAGTGGAAATTTCATACATTACTAAGCCCTTAGCCTGGCCATCTTCATAGATGAGTTTCATCACATACCACTCATCATAAATTTCCACCTTATTGCGGCGCAGGTTATTAACCAATTCATGCAAAATGGCATGGCCAGTTTTATCGGCGGCGTAGCAAGTGCGGTTGTGAGAGTGGCCGCCAAAGGCCCGCTGGGCAATTTTACCGTCCGGTAGGCGGGAAAAAAGAACGCCCAAATGTTCTAGTTCGATAATGACTTCCGGTGCTTCCTTGGTGAGAATTTCCACCGCATCCTGATCCGCCAAATAATCCGACCCCTTCACCGTGTCAAAGGCATGGGCCTCCCAGGAGTCCTCCGCATCAACGTTTTTCAGGCTGGCCGCAATGCCCCCCTGGGCTGCCACAGAATGGGAACGGATGGGATGGGTTTTCGCCACGATCGCCACTTTGGTATCGGGGGCCAGGCGCTTAATTTCCAGGGCTGCCCGACAACCGGCTAAACCCCCACCAACGATGACAACGTCCTGTTCAAGCATGGAAAAACCTTCAAAGAAGCAACAACGACAATCCCCTTGGGCCTGCCTTTCCTAATGCTGAATCATTTTTGGTGATTGATCAATTTTTGCTTGTCCTACTTGTGTATATTTTTCTAACTATTTTTAACTGCAGACTATCTAGGCGAGTAATTGATCAACGAATTAACCGAATTTTTTTAAAAATAGTCGTAGTCTTTTTCCGTTTCAAAAGCAGAGTAACTAAAGTTGGAAGGGTCTCTTAAAAAAGCAAAGACTTCCTCCTCCAGACGGTGGATCAAGTAGGGTTCGATTTGATTGCTATAACGCAGACAGGCAATAAACCCATCCACATAGAGGCGGATTTCCTCCATCGAACGGCTACGGTTCCATAAATCCACCATCGCATCGGTTAACTTCTGATAAAAACGAATGAGTTGGGGGTCTTGCAACATTATGGACATGGTTATGATTCACTGACTATTTCAAGCATTATCTCTGATTCTAACGAGACGGGAATACCTTTGGAAAGTTTTGTTGATCCCCGCTAGTTAAGCAATGGTCAGCATCAACCGCCAATCTCCGTCTTTATTTACGGGCAAACATAACGTTCCGTCACCCAGCCCCTCATGCCATTCATGGTTTCCACCAAGAAAAAACCGTTACTGTAACCTTCGGTGCTAACCGCAGTGCCATTGCTCAGGGTACGGTTGGCATTTTGGCTGGCATTACTGGGGCGAGCGCGCAAATATACCCGTCCGGTTTCAGCGCCGCAAATATAGGCCGGAGAGCCACCAACGGGGGAACCGCCACAGAGATAGCGTTCTGTGACCCATCCGGAGGAACCATTGGCAGTTTCCACAAACACAAAGCCGTTGCGGTATTCGTATCCTTGCACAGGGGTGCCATTGCTAAGGGTGCGGTTGGCATTTTGGCTGGCATTACTGGGACGGTTCCGTAAATAAACCCTTCCGGTCTCCGCTCCACAGACAGTGAGGGCATTTTGGCTTAAGGCAGGACCCTGCAAGCAAAAAACTTGCCCCAACAGACCAAACACTGCCATCAAGTTAATGAGTTTGAAGATACGGTGGGGAGCAACTTTTGCTGTGGCATTGATGGGACCTTGCATGGTGAGTCACCATTGAATTCGATAAAAATCCTGAAAAGATTTTGATTTCCATCTAACATTATAGTTGACTAGTTGTTGCGGCCTTACCAAAGGGTTAACTAGTTCGACAAATGAAACAATTAGGTAATCAAAATTAACAAAAAGTTAACAGAAATGAAACAAGTATCCGTGGTTATTGTGGGTGGTGGTCTCTGCGGTTTAATGGCGGCGGTGGTGCTTCAACGTCAGGGCTTAGAAGTGACAGTACTGGATAAGGGCAAGGGCGTTGGGGGCAGATTAGCTTCCCGGAGATTACGCCATGGAGAAGCGGTGGGCTGTTTTGATTTTGGGGCCCAGTACTTCAAGGCTCAAGATCCTCTCTTTCTTGCTTGGGTAGAGGATTGGCTCAATGCCGGGGTGGTCAAGGTTTGGGCAGAAGGCATGGGTACGGAAACCGGCGCAATCCGTAGTCAGGGGGTCAAGCTATATCGCGGGGAACCAAGTAATCGTAGTTTGGCCCAATACCTCGCCCAGGATTTGAGGGTGGTTAATCAGGAAAGGGTTAATTCTTTTCACTGGCAGGATAATGTTTGGCAGGTTCATTGTGATTCAGGGCAGGTTTATCCAGGCGATCGCCTGTTAGTGACAGCGCCGTTACCCCAAACCTTAGACCTATTTGAGACTTCGGCCATTAAGTTGCCGGATTATGCCCACCAAACCTTGGGGGCCGTGACCTATGACCCTTGCTTTAGCTTGTCTCTACTGCTGGAGCAGCCCAGTTTAGTGCCTGACCCCGGTGGTCTCTGGTTATCGGGAGAACCCTTGGCTTGGATGGCTTGCAGCACGAAAAAGGGCGTTTCTCCCCAAGGCTACGGGGTGACGGTGCAGGCGGGCCCGGAGTTTAGTCGTCATCATTTAGAAACCGATATCGCCCAGGTAATCCAGTTGATGACCGAAGCGGCCCAACCCTGGTTAGGCTCAGCGGTGTTGGCTTCCCATTTACATCTCTGGCGCTATAGCCATCCCCAAAATCCCCTGGATCAACCTTTTCTCTTTGGGGATTTTCCTGGCCCAGTTTACTTTGGGGGAGATGCTTTCCATGGTGGCAAAGTGGAAGGGGCGGCCCTATCCGGATTGGCGATCGCCGAACATTTGTTGAATTCCCTAGCGAAAGGTTAGAACGGGAATGGAAGTTTTGCGTAGAACTTGAGCGGTGGTACTGCCGATGACCAAATGGCGAATACGGCTATGGCCATGGGCCCCCATTAACAATAAATCAATGGCATTATCTTCCTGGTAGCGAACAATGACTTCTTCCGCATGTCCCACCAACAATTCCGCCTGGGGCTTAAAACCAGCTTTTTCCAAGACTTTTTCCGCTGTACCCAAATTGGCGATCGCCTGGGAGTCGTGGTTGGTTTTTGCCACTGTGGCAATGTGCAACGGTAAATCAGCTAATAGGGGGGAACTGGTTAAAAACTGCAGAATTTTTTGGCAACTGGCACTACCGTCATAGGCAAAAAGAACTTTGGTAATGGTTTGAAACTGCTTTGGGGTGACCAAACAAGGCTTGGGAATACTGCGAATAATTCTTTCCATATTAGCTCCCAAATGACCCTGGGCAAATTTAGCTGTTTCCCCCCTTTTACCAAGGATAATTACATCAAAATCGCGCTTTAAATCTTCTAGACAATCCAATAAAAAACCTGTTTTGTACATAACCTGCACTGACTCTATGCTAACTTGCTGGAGGGCGATTTTCGCCGTTGCCAGGAGCAGTTTCGCCTTTTGATGATTAAGCTTGGCTTTAGTATGTTCTAAATCCACCAATTGTTTTAATAATTCTTCAGAAGTTCCTAAGCCAATACTGCCACTTAAGTTGACCGATTCCACTGCCTTTTGAGCCCGAATATCAGTGACGTATAAAACCTTGATATTGCCACCTAATTTACTGGCCAACCAAGCGGCATAGGGATAACTTTGTTGGGCGAAATCCGATCCATCAGTGCAGAGTAAAATATTTTTCACAATGGTAGCATTCCCAAAAAATAATTGGTGATGTGTAAGTTATAAAAAAGCATGGCCAGTTCTCCCAATTTCGTCCTAGTTAAGTACCGATACTAAGTCTTAATTTTCAACAGAAGAATTGATAAGTTTTAGTTCCGGTTCCTTGGTCAAATTTTGCCAAAGGGTCGCACTAGCTTCGTTTAAGCCCACCAATTCCACATCAATGCCATTGCGCCGGAACTTAGTCATAATTTGCTCCACTGTGCCCACTGCCCCTTGGTCCCAAAGATGGGCATGGGTTAAATTGATAGTAACCCGGTCTACCAATTCGTCAAAATCAAAGGCTTCAAGAAACTCTTCTTTGGAAACGAAGAAAATTTGACCAGAGACATGAAAAATACGATCGTTGTCA
>NZ_JADEWJ010000119.1:0-10453 GCF_015207725.1 Synechocystis sp. LEGE 06083 | reverse complement strand
CTCTTGGAGGATGGCCGCTAAGGACTGGTCTGGGTCAGAGCTGCCATCGTCATTGACTGCCATCGTCGGTTGGTTGGGGTGAAAAAAAGTTTTCAACACCTGCTGGGACTTAAGGGCAGCTAATTCCGCCCTCAAAGTCTGCAACTCCGCCATTAACGAACCTACATCTGGACTGTCATCAGCCATATAATTCCATGATTTCTAGGCGATCGCCATTTTCTGCCGTTGCTACTATCGGTTACTGTCCGCCGTTGATCTGGGCAAATGGGGCAAATAAAATAAGTAGTCATGCACCCCAGTCTAATCAGCAGTCCCTACCCTTTCAGAATAACAGAAACTTATGAAGTTGTTTGAAAGCCCTCTGTCCTCCAAGTTTGGCGGCAAATTAGGGGAAAGTCCCCCTTATTAGAGAGTTTAGGCGATAAATTAAAACTTTGCCCCCAGCCTCTTGGTGGCTTGCCAGGACGAGGCTACGTCTCCTGGCGGCAGTTGGGTTAGAATCGGGGGAATTGTCTGTTGAGGGGAATTAACCCCTAATATTTCCCATTTGAGAAAGTTATGTCAGTTTTAGCGGCGTTGGCGGCGATCGGAGTACTTGCATTATTAATTGCGGTGCATGAGTTGGGGCACTTTGCGGCCGCCCGTTTACAGGGCATCCATGTAACTCGATTTGCCTTGGGATTTGGGCCACCGCTGTTGAAATATCAGGGTGCTGAAACGGAATATTCCATCCGAGCCATTCCCCTGGGGGGCTACGTGGCTTTCCCCGATGATGATCCAGACAGTGAAATTCCCGCCGACGATCCCGATTTGCTGAAAAACCGCCCTATCCTCGACCGGGCTATTGTCATTAGTGCCGGGGTAATTGCCAATTTGGTTTTTGCTTACTTTCTCCTCATTGGTCAGGTGAGTACCATTGGTTTTCAGAATATTCAACCTGGTTTGGTCATTCCCCAGGTGGACAGCGCCTCAGCGGCCCAGGCAGCCGGGGTGGAGCCGGGGGACATTGTGCTTTCCCTCCAGGGCAACGCTTTACCGGGTTTTCCCGATGCCACTACCCAGTTTATTGACATTGTGCGGCGATCGCCGTCGGTGCCTATCATAGTGGAAGTGCAACGGGGAGAGGAGACTAAAACCCTAACCATTACCCCCAGTCAAGATGCTGAAGGTCACGGTAAAATTGGCGTCGCTTTGTTGCCCAATGTGGAAACCAAACGGGCCGCTAATCCCATCGAAGCTTTAACCTATAGCGCTGAAGCCTTTGAAAGGATTGTGAAGCTGACCGGCCAGGGCTTTTGGCAGTTGGCCAGTAACTTTGCCGACAATGCTTCCCAGGTGGCGGGGCCAGTGAAAATTGTTGAGTATGGCGCTAACATTGCCCGCTCCGATGCCAGTAACCTATTCCAATTTGGGGCCCTGATTAGCATTAACCTCGCGGTGATTAATATTCTGCCCCTGCCCGCTTTGGATGGTGGTCAACTGGTGTTTTTGTTGATTGAAGGACTCCTGGGCAAACCCCTACCGGAAAAGTTCCAGATGGGAGTGATGCAAACGGGATTGGTGCTTCTGCTGAGCTTGGGGGTGTTTTTAATTGTGCGGGATACCCTGAATTTGACCTTTGTGCAGGAGTTTTTGCCTTCCTTTACGGGCTATGAGTAGTTTGTTACGAAAAATGGCCAGTAAAAAACAACGGGCAACGGAAATTCTGCTCATTCTCAAACGGCTCTACCCCGGTGCCACCTGTAGCTTGGATTATCAAACTCCAGTACAACTTTTGGTAGCAACCATCCTTTCGGCCCAATGCACCGATGAACGGGTCAATAAGGTTACCCCGGCCCTGTTTCGGCGTTATCCCGACGCAGCGGCCCTGGCCTACGGCGATCGCCAGGAGATTGAAGAATTAATCCATTCCACCGGCTTTTTCCGCAATAAAGCTAAAAATATCCAGGGAGCTTGCCGCAAAATTGTCGAGGAATTTGACGGGGAAGTACCCCAACGGATGGAAGAGTTATTGACCCTGCCCGGGGTGGCCCGCAAAACGGCCAATGTAGTGTTAGCCCACGCCTTCGGTATCCTCGCTGGGGTAACGGTGGACACCCACGTTAAACGCCTCAGTCAACGGTTGGGGTTAACCAAAGCAACCGATCCCATTCGCATTGAGCGGGATTTAATGAAACTGATTCCCCAGCCAGATTGGGAAAATTTTTCTATCCACATCATCTACCATGGTCGGGCGGTGTGTGCTGCCCGCAAGCCCCTCTGTGGGGAGTGTCAGTTAGCCCATCTTTGTCCTAGTGTTCAAGCAGGCTAAAATCTGCGACGGTTCAGGGTAGAAGTTGGAATCGGTTTGCCAAGTCTTCCCCCAACTTTTCCATAGGGGCATTATCACTCTTCTATCTTCACTTTTCTGATAGAAGAGCGATGTACCATCAAAATATACTTTGCCGAGCCCGTTGTTTATATCTTTAAACGCTCATTGCTAGTCCCACATAACTGACTTGAAATTCTAAAATTTCAGAGGGGGCGCTCCATAATCCAAGTTGTGCCCACCGCATTACCCACCGGATAGGGCACTTCTCCTTTTTTTTGAAATTGCCAACGCCGGTAAAAGGCGATCGCCGAAGTATTGTGATCCCACACTTTTAGCCAAACGCTGGCAAAGGCTTGAGCTTGGGCTAAATCCAAACAGGCCTGCATCAATTGATTGCCTAACCCTTGATGTTGCCATGTCGTCAGTAAATAAAGACGAACTAATTCGACGGTGGGGGTTGCCAATTCAGTCTCCATAGTAGGTGCTGAATGATCAAACAGATGGACATATCCAACTAATTCCCCTTGAGATTCTACTACTAACAACCATTGCCGATCATCTGCTAGGATTTCTTGTTCTTTTTCAGGATTAAAGGTTTGGGCTAGGTAGGCTTCCAAATCAGCGGAAGCGGTGGCTTTACCATAGGTATCTTGAAACGTCATTGCCGCTAATTGAGCCAAGCTTGTTGCATCATCAATGGTCGCTGGTCGAATCATTAAGGTCATAAATTTGGCAAAAATTTTTGTTAGGAGTTGACTGACAATTGGGTCTTTAAATTACATACAACCCAGCGTCTAAATCGTGACTAGGTAGGATTTCTTTGCTACTTTTAACGCATTCGGGGCAACCCCTACCAATCCCGAGACGGCGTTGCCCAACTCATTGAGCAAATTCCTTGCCCTGTCTAATTTTGCTTCCACATCCATCAAGCGCTCACCTGTCAGGGCTTGACCCAGATTCAACCGAATTTACTGATCAGGATAAATCAGGTTTTAAGGAAAAACATCTTTGGTACATATTTTTTGTGAAGTTCGGCGATCGCCTTCTCGCCCTGGGGACTCCGTTGGGGCACATATAATTTACAATTGTTACAATTGTGGCTGTTTCAAATAGGCCTCTCCTTTGGCCTGTCGTTGTGGCATAAAGTCTAGCTAAGGCCCAGAACCCCGACCGGCAAACAACACGACCCCATAACCTATACATCCAACCGCCCCTTTGTTTGCTGTTGGCTAAATTTACACGTAAATTCCTATGGAAAAAGATCTCACTCGTTACCGCAATATTGGTATTTTCGCCCACGTAGATGCGGGTAAAACCACCACCACCGAACGGATTTTGAAGTTAACCGGGAGAATCCACAAGCTCGGCGAGGTACACGAAGGCGAATCCACCATGGACTTCATGGATCAGGAAGCGGAGCGGGGTATCACTATCCAATCGGCGGCCACTAGTTGCTTTTGGAAAGAACACCAATTAAATATTATTGACACCCCTGGTCACGTAGACTTCACCATCGAAGTGTACCGCTCCCTCAAAGTGCTGGATGGCGGTGTGGGGGTATTCTGTGGTTCCGGCGGTGTGGAGCCCCAATCGGAAACCAACTGGCGTTATGCGAACGATTCTAAAGTTTCCCGTTTAATCTACATCAACAAGCTTGACCGCACCGGGGCGGATTTCTACCGGGTAGTTAAGCAGGTGGAAAACGTACTGGGTGCCAAACCCCTAGTGATGACCCTCCCCATCGGTACGGAAAATGATTTCGTCGGCGTGGTAGATATCCTGACGGAAAAAGCCTACATTTGGGATGACTCAGGCGATCCAGAAAAATATGAAATCACCGATGTGCCTGCCGATATGGTGGATGATGTGGCCACCTACCGGGAAATGATGATCGAAACGGCGGTGGAACAGGACGATGACTTGATGGAAAAATACCTGGAAGGGGAAGAAATCAGCATCGACGACATCAAGCGTTGCATTCGTTCAGGCACCCGTAAGCTAGACTTTTTCCCTACCTATGGTGGTTCCTCCTTCAAAAATAAGGGGGTACAACTGGTGCTAGATGCGGTGGTGGACTACCTGCCCAACCCGAAGGAAGTACCTCCCCAACCGGAAGTGGATCTAGAAGGGGAAGAAACCGGCAGTTTTGCCATCGTTGACCCCGAAGCTCCCCTGCGGGCCTTGGCGTTCAAAATTATGGACGACCGTTTCGGCGCTCTTACCTTCACCCGCATCTATTCCGGCACCCTGAGCAAAGGGGACACTGTGCTCAATACCGCCACCGGCAAAACAGAACGCATTGGCCGCTTGGTGGAAATGCACGCCGATTCCCGGGAAGAAATCGAGTCTGCCCAAGCTGGGGACATTGTGGCGATCGTGGGTATGAAAAACGTGCAAACAGGCCACACCCTCTGTGACCCGAAAAATCCAGCGACGTTGGAACCCATGGTCTTCCCCGACCCCGTAATCTCCATTGCCATTAAACCCAAGAAAAAAGGCATGGACGAAAAATTGGGCATGGCCCTGAGCAAAATGGTGCAGGAAGACCCCTCCTTCCAGGTGGAAACCGACGAAGAAAGCGGTGAAACCATCATTAAAGGGATGGGGGAATTGCACTTGGATATCAAAATGGATATTCTCAAGCGCACCCACGGCGTCGAAGTGGAAATGGGTAAACCCCAGGTGGCCTATCGGGAATCCATCACCCAAACTGTTTCCGACAGCTACGTCCACAAGAAACAGTCCGGTGGTTCTGGTCAGTACGCCAAAATTGACTACATCGTGGAGCCTGGGGAACCCGGTTCTGGCTTCCAGTTCGAGTCCAAAGTAACTGGTGGTAACGTGCCCCGGGAATACTGGCCGGCGGTGCAAAAAGGCTTTGACCAGAGTGTGGTTAAAGGGGTATTGGCGGGCTATCCCGTGGTGGACCTGAAAGTTACCCTCACCGATGGTGGCTTCCACCCTGTAGACTCTTCGGCGATCGCCTTTGAAATTGCAGCCAAAGCTGGCTATCGTCAGAGCTTACCCAAAGCTAAACCCCAAATTTTGGAACCGATCATGGCGGTGGATGTATTCACCCCAGAAGATCATATGGGGGATGTCATCGGTGATTTAAACCGTCGTCGGGGCATGATCAAATCCCAGGAAACCGGTGTGATGGGGGTACGGGTAAAAGCTGATGTGCCTTTGAGTGAAATGTTCGGCTACATTGGCGACCTACGCACCATGACTTCCGGTCGGGGTCAATTCTCTATGGTGTTTGATCATTACGCTCCCTGTCCCACCAACGTGGCCGAGGAAGTGATCAAAGAAGCTAAGGAACGGCAAGCCGCCGCCTAGTCCAATATGTGACTTTGACTGTCCTAAAATATTTTGCCCCCATTTTCGGGGGCTTTTTTTGTGCAATTTTTGCTTTCCCTACCATCGTGTACCATGGCCAAAGAGCCAAAGGCCTTTTGCAAGGGGGCAAAGACTGAATTCCCTGGAGCAAAATGCTGCTACTGGTTGCTTAATTTCAACTTTTTTCGATGAACGTAATTTTTCCCACGGTGTATGGTCCAGTAGTTTCCTGGCGCTATGGCCGTTCCCTCGGCATCGATCCCATTGGGGCAATCTCCACCTGTTCCTTTAACTGCGTTTACTGTCAACTGGGGGAAATTGAACATCTCAGCGGCGATCGCCAGATTTTTGTTGACACTGCCGACATTTTGGTGGAACTGGATAAATTTGCGCCCTGGCAAGTGGATGTAGTTACCCTGAGCGGGAGTGGAGAGCCAACCCTTGCCAAAAACTTGGGTGAAATTCTCCAGGGCATTAAAACCCTAACTGGTAGACCAACCCTGGTACTTACCAATGCCACATTGTTAAATGATGCCCAGGTAAGGGAGGAACTATCCCTAGCAGATAAGGTTTCCGTCAAGCTAGATGGACTGTGGCCAACCCAGTTGCAAAAAATTAACCGACCGATCGCCGACGTTAGCCTAGAAGGAATTTTGGCCGGCATTGAAGCCTTTCAAAAGCAATTTACGGGAGAATTGTCGGTGCAAACCATGGTGCTACAACCCTGGGACCAGGCCGCCGAACATCGTTACTTAGAACTATTGTCCGTAATTAAACCCCGGGAGGTACAACTCAATACCCCCACCAGACCCAAACCTCTCCAACGGGAACTGGAAGGCCGGGGCAATCACACTGGTAACCCCTACGGCGATCGGCCTGTGACTCAAATTAAATGTGTCGATGGTCAGACCCTACAAAACTTGGCCCAAAAAATAAGTGGGGCCACCGGCATTCCCGTCCGATGCGCCCCCCTAAAGGTTTTCTAGATATTCAGAACAATCTTTCAGTAAATGGAGCCGAGCAGAATTGAACTGCTGTCCAAACTGGGTATTAACTTTCCGTTCATTCACAGGTTTAGTCCTTCTAGCCCTCGGACGGGGACCATCGATTATCCCTGATGGTGGGATGCTCTAGTCTAAGTCTTGGTTGTTTAGCTAACTAGAGAAGAGCCAAACAAAGCATCCGTTGGGGTTAACCTCTAATCCTTAACGGAGTCAGAAAAGAAGTAAACGGTCTTTGACAAGAAAATGTAGCTTTTACAGACTAGGCTGCTACGGCTACCCGTTTGAAGCTGACGATGTTATTCGCAGTTACTTTTTTTTGAGCCTTTGATTTACGAGAGGAGACTCACTCTCGACCTGCATCACGGGCAAGCTTTCGCCAACCTGTCGAAACCATTGCGGCCCCTTGTTATGCGTCTCTGATTATAAACCATTCTTCAGGGAAACGACAAAAAGGAGCAGGGCCAGCTTCAGCCTCTGCCCCAATTATGGCTAACAAAGATGCTTCCTTCCCCAAACTGATTAGATCATTGGTTAGTTCGGGAAGATGGAACTTAGCCATCAAAAGTCAGGAGTGCATAAACCCCGACGATGACCTTTCAACCTTTCTTAGAGGACTTGCTCAACTTCAGAAATTTCCGGAATCATTTCCCTTAATTTGCGCTCAATGCCCATTTTTAGGGTCATGGTGGAACTGGGGCAAGCTCCACAGGCTCCCTGTAAACGCACTTTGACGATGGGGCCATCTAGCTCCACCACTTCAACGTTCCCACCGTCGGCCATTAGATAGGGACGGAGTTCATCCAATACCGTTTCCACATTATTTAGGGTGAGTTCCATCGCTTGTTAACCTCAGCTAAAAATTTTTGACTACCACTAATATCCTAACGTTAACCCCGGGGCCAAGGCTGGCAAAAATCCCGGGGCTGAGGATAGAGAAAAGCAATTAGCGGTCTTTTAACCAACTGAACATAGCCCGTAGGTCTTTGCCCACTTCTTCGATCAGTTCTTCCGATTCCCGACGACGCATGGCGGTGAAACCTGGTTTACCAGCTTGGTTTTCCAAGACAAATTCCCGGGCAAACTGACCCGATTGGATTTCGTCGAGAATTTGCCGCATTTCTGCCTTGGTTTCTTCGGTGACAATGCGGGGTCCCCTGGTCAAATCACCATACTCAGCGGTGTTAGAAATGCTGTCTCGCATTTTGGCCAAGCCACCTTCTACGATTAAATCGACAATCAATTTAACTTCGTGGAGACATTCAAAATAGGCCAATTCTGGCTGATAACCAGCTTCCACCAGGGTATCAAATCCCGCTTTGATCAAAGCAGTCAGACCGCCGCAGAGCACCACTTGTTCGCCAAAAAGATCGGTTTCGGTTTCTTCCCGGAAAGTGGTTTCTAAAATACCAGCCCTGGTGCCCCCAATGCCCTTAGCGTAGGCCATGGCATAGTCCCGAGCTTGGCCACTGGCGTCTTGGTACACGGCAAACAGAGCCGGAACTCCCTGGCCTTGTTCGTAGGTACGACGCACTAAATGACCGGGGCCTTTGGGAGCGGCCATGACCACATCCACATCGACGGGGGGGACAATCTGGGCAAAGTTAATGTTGAAGCCGTGGGCAAACAGGAGCACGTTGCCAGCAACGAGGTTAGGGGCAATTTCTGCTTCGTAAACGGATTTTTGCACTTCATCGGGCAGGAGAATCATAATTAGATCCGCTGCTTTGGCCGCTTCAGCTACAGATAAAACTTTTAGTCCGGCCCCTTCTGCTTTGGCAACGGATTTACTGCCACCGTATAGCCCGACGACCACGTTAACGCCACTATCTTTGAGGTTGAGCGCATGGGCGTGACCTTGGGAGCCATAGCCGATAATAGCCACGGTTTTTCCGGCTAAGAGGTCAAGATTGGCATCTTGATCGTAATACATACGAGCCATGTAACTATCTCCTTGCTGCGATTGAATGGTGCTCTGCAAACTTTTAATCATAGCAAATGCTGGTCTGCTTACTCTGCTCGGGAAGCAGCGGAAGTGGTGTAGGATCGAAACCTGTGCCTTTTAATTTGCTTTATGCTCTATGCCTGCTCTAATCAACACTGTTAAATCCATTGATGATCAACTTTCCCGACGCCACATTGACTTAGATCCGGCCGGGTACTGGTTGGTCATGGTAGAGCGGGAAGCCGCGGTGTTGAAGGTGGAACACTACAGTAATGACATTAATGACCAGGGTTTGGCGGTGGATCCAGAAACGGGGGAAGTAATTGCCTGTCAGGGGGGAAAGAAAAGGCTGCCCACTCTGACTTTAACGGGGCACACTGCCAAGGAGTTGTGCGTGAAAATTTTTGAGGAGTTAGACCCCTGTCCAGTGACTATGCTTAACCATGCTGCCTACTTAGGGCGGGAGTTAATGCGGGCGGAACTGGCCCTGGTTGGGGGCGCGGAGTACGTCCAAGATTAGTTAAAGTCAATGGTCTTGTGCCCTGTTATCCCATTGGGCAAGGGAACAGAGACTACTGAAAAGTCTACAAAATAGGAGGTTAAAGTGATGGAAATTCTACCGGCGATCGATCTTCTAGAGGGTAAATGCGTGCGCCTCTATCAAGGGGATTATGGCCAATCCCAGGTGTATCACGAAGATCCGGTGGCGGTGGCTGAGCAGTGGCAGGCCCAGGGGGCAAGTCGTTTACATTTGGTAGATCTTGATGGCGCCAAGGAAGGTCAACCGGTTAACCTAACGGCGATCGCCAAAATCGTGGAAAGCCTAAATATCCCCGTACAGGTGGGGGGCGGCCTGCGGGACCGGGCTAGGGTAAAGCAGTTGCTGGATTTAGGGGTAAACCGAGTCATTCTAGGCACGATCGCCGTGGAAAATCCCGATTTAGTGGGGGAATTATGTACGGAATTTCCTGGGCAAATTGTGGTGGGTATTGATGCCCGCAATGGCAAAGTGGCCACTAGAGGATGGTTGGAAACTTCTACGGTGGAAGCAGGGGAATTGGCCCAGCGCATGGAAAAACTAGGAGCGGCGGCCATCATCTACACCGATATCCACCGAGACGGCACCATGGCGGGCCCTAACCTGGAAGCCCTAAGGCAACTAGCTAGTCAGTTAACCATTCCTGTCATTGCATCGGGGGGAGTCAGCCAAGTACAAGACCTCTTGAATCTACTCAGCCTGGAAAGTCTGGGGGTAAACGGAGTCATCATTGGCAAAGCTCTCTATACTGGCGATATTCAATTGGAAGCAGCAATCCGGGCGGTGGGTAACGGCCGCTGGCAAGATGTGCCGCCGTCGGACTTTCCTCGTTTGGGCTAGTTTTTGTTGATCATTTACATTCCATTGACGCTGACTTGATTTTGCCTGGGCTGGAGGAAAACTTTAACGCCTTCGATGGCAGTGTGGCTTTGCCATTCTTTTTTGGTATCAGGATAATCCACACGGTAATGGCCTCCCCGACTTTCCTGGCGAAAAAGAGCACTGGTCAAAATCAATTGAGCTATATCCAGCAAATTATGGGTTTCGGCCCACAACTGTACGAATTCCTCTAACCCAGGGCCGCTTAAGCTAATTTTTTGATCCTCTGGTAGGTGGGCTAAAAGTTTGCTACTGCTGAGTTGTTGCCATTGTTCTTGCCACTTTTCTAATTTGGCGATCGCCGTTTGTAAGGTTTCGGCTTGGCGACAAATACCGGCGGTTTGCCACATCAAGCGGGGCAGTTCACTGCGCCAATGGTTGAGAAGGATTAGGTCATTGACGGTGTCTAGCTGAATTTCCGTCACTGTTGATTGACTGAC
>NZ_JADEWJ010000466.1:0-1143 GCF_015207725.1 Synechocystis sp. LEGE 06083 | reverse complement strand
GAATAATTTGCTTTGGCACTAACTGTTTTGCCCAACGGGGGCAACGGATCAGAAAGTCATAATTGGTAATTAAAGCGGTCTGGCCATCGTCATAGTTACGCAAAGAGCAAAGGGCATCGCACAGTACGGGATAATGCAACGCTCTGGCGATCGCCAAAATATCTGTCAGCAAAGCAGGGGTTTCACCACCGGGCAGAACTCCCACCAGGATCAAACCCAATCGACTGAAGTCCAGTTGGGGCGAGGAAAAAGCGGAAGTAACAGAACTGGAAGGCAAGGAAATCGCTTCTCCCTGATTCATTGCTGCAAACGTTGTTAGCCCCCGATAAAAATGCTCCTCGTTAAATTCTCCAGCTAGGTTTTGTAGGGACTCTAGGCCATGTTCCAAGGGCACCAGAGGTTCATCAAAGGGGCAATTGAGATGCACCACCCCCAACCCAGGCCAAAAACATTTTTGCCAACTATGGATCGCCGTTTGCCGCAGATAATGACAATAGTCCATGTTGGGCTCTGGCAATGCCAACTCCGTTTGCCACTGGGGGTAGTGGCCATAGAGCTTGGTCTGGTCAATGGTCTGCCCGGCCCGGCAATGACGCAATCTCGGGGGGCGATCGCCAGTTAGCACCAACAAAGGCACCTGACTGTAATGGGCTTCAATAATTGCGGGTAGGAAGTTGGCCGCCGCTGTACCGGAAGTACACACTAAGGCCACTGGTTGCCCTGTGCGTTTGCCATGGCCCAAGGCAAAAAAGCTAGCGGAACGTTCATCCAAACTAACTACACAGTCAATACCTCCATGGCGGGCCAAGGCCACCGTTAAGGGACTGGAACGGGACCCAGGACAAATAACCGCCTGCCGGAGGCCCAGTCTGAAACCGGTTTCCACCAAAAGAGAGGCGGCCAAGCTATTGAGGTTAGTGAAATCAACCATGCCCCACGCTCAAATCAATCAGGCTGGAGGAAGGTTGGTTTTGTTCGCCATTACCTTGGCCCAGGTTAAGCACCGCCACCGTCAGGGCCGCAATAATAATCACTATGCCCCCCGCAATTAACAACTGGCTGGTTTTGGAAAGGGCCAGGAATTTTGCGGCTAAGCCCCCAGAGCGATGGGCTGGCTCCGGTTGTTTTGCCATTGTTGGTGGG
>NZ_JADEWJ010000118.1:0-10526 GCF_015207725.1 Synechocystis sp. LEGE 06083 | reverse complement strand
CTATAACGTACCGGGTTGGCTGGGGTTATTGATGGATAATCTCTTCCTCGGTCGGGTGGTGGAATCTACCATCCAAGCAGACCTAGAACGCTTCCGGGAATATATCAATAAGTTACAGGCTCCATAAACTAAAATCACAGTAGGCGGTCATAACCGGCATCTTGAGCATTAACAGCAAATATCGAGGTCACTGTGGCGGAGAAAACAAAAGTCTCAAGAAGCTTGTTAGTCCTTGACGACGAAAAAGATGTCGCCGCCACAATCTGCATGATGGCTGCCACCGCAGCCTATGACGCTGACTATATTGATGATGCTGACATTTTTCTAGAGAAAGTGGCCTCCTCGGCACCAACCCACGTGGCGGTAGATTTGCAACTAGCTGATCGTGATGGGATAGAAGTTATCCGTAAGCTAGCAGAGATGAAATGCAAGGCGGCAGTGATCATTATGTCTGGTCTAGGAGGACGCATACTAGAATCCTCTGCTAGGGCCACCACTGAAAACGGACTTCGGCTTCTGGGCACCCTAGCCAAGCCCTTTTCCCGTGCTCAACTTTTGGAATTGTTGGCAAAGGATGCCCATGAGACTGTTTCAACGCGGAAATTCCCAGCCTATTCTGTTTCTGATGCGCAAATCAGCGATGCGCTCAAGGCCAAAGTCTTTGTGGCCCACTTTCAGCCCAAAATTTCCTGTCTGACTGGCGAACTAGTCGGATTTGAATGCCTCGCCCGTTGGCCCCAAAAGGACGGTACTATGATCCCCCCGGATCAGTTTATTAGTTTGGCTGAGCAACGAGGAATGATTGATGCACTAACGCGACAAGTCTATCATTACGCCTTAGCCAACTTGCCCCTACGGAACCATAGATCTCCATTGAAATATGCGTTGAATCTTTCACCAATCAATTTAAAAGATACAAATTTTCCCCACTGGTTAAGAAATAAATGCCGCGAGCATAGTATTAAGCCATCACAGATTATTCTGGAACTTACAGAGACAGCTAGCATGGAAAATCCACTGGTGCTATTAGAGCATTTGACTCAGTTTCGCATCCATGGATTTCAGTTGTCCATTGATGATTTTGGCGTCGGTTACTCCTCCCTTGTGCAACTGGCACGGTTACCTTTTTCGGAACTGAAGGTCGACCAAATGTTCGTCAAAACTCTCTCCAGTTCCCAAGAGTCTCGGAAAATTGTCGCCGCTGTGGTTGGTCTTGGGAAGTCCATGGATCTGAATGTAGTAGCTGAGGGGGTAGAAAACACATCCGCTCTGCGGCTGTTGCGAGAGCTTGGTTGCGACGAAGCCCAAGGCTACTTTATCGGCAAGCCCATGGATGTTGTCACTGTCGGGAATTGGAGCAGCTTATCGGACAAGTAGGCATAATGAATCAACCAATGGATTTTCTATACAAGAGACTTTTCAATGCGTCACCAAGCAAAATTCTGGTGCTCCAGCCCGACAGATTTGAGATTATTGCCGTCACGGATGAATACCTGAAGGCGACCGCTACAAAAGAAAGTGATATTGTCGGCAAGACCCTGTTTGAGGTATTTCCCGATGACCCCAATGACCCCAATGCGGATGGGGTAAACAGCTTATCCGCCTCCCTGCAGAGAGTTATGTCGCTGAAAACAGCCGATATAATGGGTATACAACGTTATCCCATACGCCTACCCAATGGTACTTTTGAAGAAAGGTTTTGGAGTCCGGTAAATAGTCCTGTGTTAGATGAATTCGGAGCAGTCGAGTTTATTATGCACAGGGTAGAGGATGTGACGGAGATAGTTCATGAAAATAGTTTTGCCATCCTCACGGAAATCACCAAAACTGAAAACCGCATTGCTCTTCAGGATATTATTCTGCGGTCAAAAGAACTAAAGCAGACTCTATCAAAACTGCAGGAACATGAGGCTCGCATTCGCACTGCAGAGCGGATTCTGAGTCTTGGTACTTGGGAATATAATCCACAGACCGGCACTTTGAATTGGTCTAAGCAGGTGTTTGACATCTACGGTATGACCCCTACTCAAAAAGCACTGGATGTCGAAGAATATTTTGCCATGGTACATCCAGATGATCGGGAAGCATCCATTGCCGTTTATCAGTCCTTTATGGAAGAAAATGCCCCCCGAATTGCTTTTGAACATCGTGTGACCACCCGTGATGGCGATGTTAGGTATGTTAAAGGCTTTGGTGAACGTCATTGGACACCGGACGGTGAAATCGTGGTTGGCTGTGTTCAGGACATTACCTCGTTTATCAGAAATCGAGACAAACTTACCCAAGCGGAATACCTTTTACGTCTAGCAGGGGAAAAGGCCAGGCTAGGGGGTTGGCGTGTCGAACTAGATCCGCCGGTTGTCACTTGGACGTCGGAGACCGCGGTGATTCATGGTATGCCAGCCGGTTACTCTCCCCCTGATGTGGCCACAGCAGTTCAGTTTTATGCGCCCGAATTTCGTGAATTTATCATGGAAGTTTTTGAACGTTGTGTGCAGCAAGGGGAGGCTTTCGATGTCATCTGCCAACTTCAACTACCCGATGGGCGGAGTCCTTGGATACGGGCCATTGGTGAAGCCGAAAGAGATGCCCAAGGCAAGGTAATTGTTGTTCAGGGAGCGTTTCAGGATATTTCCACTTTGCGGGAGGCCCAGGACCGTTTTCAGTTAATCTCCAAAGCCACCAATGATGTAATTTGGGACTGGAATTTTGCCACCAATAAAATCTGGTGGAATGCCTCCATAACGGATACGTTTGGATACACTTTGTCGGATATGGCGGGGCCCGACTCTTGGGCGTTATGCATCCATCCCGATGACCGACAAAGGGTTGTCCAGGGCATTCATCAAGTGATCGACGGTGAAGAAAATTACTGGGAATGCGATTACCGCTTTATGAAAAGCGATGGCCAGTACGCGAATGTCATAGACCGTGGTTTTGTGACCCGCGATGGAAAGGGCGAAGCGATCCGTATGGTGGGTAGTATGCTCGATATTACTGAACGCATGGTAATGGAACAGAGGCTACGAGAATCGCAAAAACTCGAAGCTGTGGGACATTTAACCGGTGGTGTGGCTCACGATTTTAATAATTTATTAACAATTATTCTAGGTAACGCCGAAATGTTGTCGGAACTGGTGGCGGATCCAAACCTACAAAGTATGGCGGAAATGACATTATCGGCCGCTAAGCGTGGTGCCGAACTAACCCGCCATTTGCTGGCCTTTGCCCGCCGCCATCCTCTTGATCCCAAAATGACAGACATTAATCAGTTGGTGGAAGCGATGTGGGGACTTATTCGTCGCACCCTGCCGGAAAATATTGAGCTTGAATTTGCCCCTGACCCCGATCTAGGTATTACAGAAATTGATGCTGGTGAACTGGAAACAGCCTTGTTGAATCTGGTGGTCAATGCCCGCGATGCCATGCAAGATGGGGGCAAATTGACCATTGAGACTTCCACTGCTGTGCTGGATAGTGATTACGCCGATCGCCACTCTGAAGTGATAACGGGCGAGTATGTCATGATTTGTGTTTCGGACACTGGCATTGGCATGGATGCAGATACAGTGAGCCACGCCTTTGAACCCTTCTTCACCACTAAAACGGTGGGCAAGGGCAGTGGCCTTGGTTTAAGCATGGTCTTTGGTTTTACCAAACAATCGGGTGGACATATAAAAATTTATTCCGAACCCGGTGAAGGCACGGCAGTTAAACTCTACTTCCCAATGGTGAGAGGTGCCCAGCAAGTAAATTATCAACCAACCCAGGAATCATCACCGGAAGGTGGTACGGAGCATATTTTGATTGCCGAGGACGACGATTTGGTACTGAAACACCTTGAAGCTCAGTTGCGCTCCCTAGGTTATCGAGTCACAGCCGTCACATCCGGCCCCGATGCACTAAAAGTCTTGGGCAGCCATAACGATATCGAGCTTTTGCTTACCGACATAATTATGCCCGGTGGCATGAACGGGCGGGAATTAGCTGATCGTGCTAAGGCAATGTATCCCAAACTCAAGATTTTGTTCACCTCTGGCTACACCGAGAACGCCATTGTTCATCACGGTCGCCTTGATCCGGGAGTGGACCTGCTAAGTAAACCCTATAATCGTTTGGAGCTAGCAACTAAAGTGCGACAAGTGCTGAGCCAAAAACGTTAACTTTTGTTCAAATACCTGACTAGGATGAATTCAATGAAATATTTCCATTTGAGCAATGGGGAGCAGATTCCTGCCCTAGGTCTGGGAACGTGGAAGTCGTCCCCCCAAGTGGTAGGTCAAGCCGTTGAGCAAGCTTTGGACTTGGGGTATCGCCACTTTGACTGTGCCGCCATCTATGGCAATGAGGCGGAAATTGGAGCCACTTTTGCCAATGCTTTCAAGAAGGGTTTGGTAAAGCGAGAGGATCTCTGGATCACTTCCAAGCTGTGGAGTAATGCCCATCATCCCGACGCGGTTTTACCTGCTCTCCAAAAAACTTTGCAGGATTTGGGTCTAGATTATTTGGATCTGTATCTAATCCATTGGCCGGTGGTCATTGAACCCGGTGTTGGGTTTCCTGAATCCGGTGATCAGTTATTGCCATTTACCCAAGCTTCCCTAGAAGGAACCTGGCAAGCCTTAGAGAAAGCAGTTGATTTAGGACTCTGTCACCATATTGGGGTGTCTAATTTCAGCCTTAAAAAGTTAGAAATGCTCCTGTCCATGGCCCGTATTCGCCCCGCCGTCAATCAGGTGGAACTTCACCCCTATCTCCAGCAATCAGACTTACTGGCATTTGCTGAATCCCAAAACATTTTACTAACGAGTTATTCTCCCCTGGGCTCTGGCGATCGCCCGGCGGCTTTTCAGAAGGAGGCAGAACCAAAATTACTAGCTGACCCAGTGATTGCTGCGATTGCGACTGAACAAGGATGCAGTGCGGCCCAAGTCCTTTTAGCCTGGGCAATTAAAAGGGGAACTGTAACTATTCCGAAGTCGGTTAATCCTGAACGACTACTACAAAATTTGAAGGCGGCAGATATTACCCTCACTGATGCCCAAATGGCAAAAATTGCGGCACTAGACCGTCATTATCGCTACGTCTCAGGGGAGTTTTGGACAATTTCAGGCAGCCCCTATACCTTAGAAAACCTATGGGATGAAATCTAAACTTTGTTTTGAATTATAGAAAACCATGCCGAGCATTACTGTCCAAGGAAAAATCATTAACTGTCAGAGGGGAGCTAATCTCCGGCAGGTATTACTGAAAAACCAGATTCCCGTCCATAACGGCAATACCAAAATCATAAATTGCCGGGGTTTGGGAACCTGTGGAACTTGTGCGGTGGCGATCAAGGGCGAGGTTTCGACACTGGGTTGGCAGGAACAGACCCGTTTATCCCTGCCTCCCCATGGCCCCGAAACGACTCGGCGGCTGGCCTGTCAGGTCAAAGTCTTGGGCAACCTGACAGTGACTAAATTTGATGGTTTTTGGGGCCACGGCGATCGTCTTAATTACTAGGGGATAACTGGCGATCGCCGTCAATATTATTTTTTTGCTATCTCTGATTTTTGCTCGTCCGTATGTTGCTATCTTAATTTTTTCATCATTTCAATTCATTAAAATATTACAGAAACTTACCCCAAAGGAAGGAAGCGTGATGATTCTCGAACTGAACCAGGAACAACTGGAAAAAATGAAATCCCATCCTGGCTTCATTGCCGCCTTAGACCAAAGTGGAGGTAGCACACCAGGTGCATTGGCCGATTACGGAATCGAACAGGATACCTACTCTGGTGACGACGAGATGTTCGCGCTGGTGCATCAAATGCGGACCCGCATCATGACTAGTCCCGGCTTCAGCGGCGATCGAATTTTGGCGGCGATTCTGTTCGAGGACACCATGGACCGGGAAGTTGAGGGAGAGTCCACTGTCAACTACCTTTGGAAGCAGAAGCAAATCGTACCCATTCTGAAAGTCGATAAGGGACTAGCCGAAGAGAAGGACGGAGTCCAGTTGATGAAGCCCATACCCCAGCTTGACGATCTGCTAATGAAAGCTAAGAAAAAAGGCATCTTCGGCACCAAAATGCGGTCGTTTATCAAACATGCCAATGGGGCCGGTATCGAGGCGATCGTGAGCCAGCAATTTGAGCTAGCCCAGCAAATCATTGCCGCCGGACTGGTGCCAATCATTGAGCCGGAGGTGGATATTCACTGCCCAGAGAAAGCTATGGCAGAAACGCTACTCAAAGCTGCCATTCTGAAGCATCTTGAACAATTGTCCAACGGGCAGTGGGTGATGCTCAAACTCACTCTGCCGGAGCAAGACAACCTTTATAGCGATTGCATTGAACATTCCAGTGTTTTGAGAGTGGTTGCTTTGTCCGGTGGCTACTCCCAAATGGAAGCCAATGAGCGCCTGGGTAGGAATCACGGTGTCATAGCAAGCTTTTCCCGAGCCTTGACTGAAGGGTTGACCGCCCAGCAAACCGATGGTGAGTTCAACACCATGTTGGATGAATCCATTCAAAAGATCTATCAGGCATCACTCACATAATCTGTGGTAGGGAAAAATTTCATACTTTTAAGGGGCGCCCAAATTAAAGCACAGTAAAACTTGCCCCTGCCGTCCTCCCGTCTAACTTTGCCCATTTACGTTAACTGATCTGCAAACTTTTGTATCAACTCACAAATCTCTCCAAGGAACAGGGTAAACCTCTCTGGATGAAACTAGAAGCAGTCCTGCTGTACATGAGTGGTATGTCAATGAATGCTAAGGCAAAACTATTGGGAGTTTCCACTCAGTCAGTGCTCAACTAGGTTAGAGATTTTGGTGAAGCAAACTATGAAAAACCAGCCCCAGACTCAGCCATGGTGGTGGAATTAGACGAACTGTGGCATTTTCTCCAGATGAAAAAATAAGTTATGGATCTGGAAAGCATATGACCGTCTTACTGGGAGACTCATCGACTGGGAACTGGGAAATCTTGATAGTCAAACCCTAGGTCGTTTGCTGGAGAGACTGGCAAAGTGGAAAGTGACGGTGTACTGCACCGATGACTGGAAGCCTTCTCAACAAATGCTGGATGAATATCCTGATGCGTTCCATGTGATTAGGAAAAGGGAAATCGTCGGGATTGAGAGAAACAACTCAGATAATCGCCATTGGTTTGCCGCCGGATGAAGGTTGTCTCCAAGTCAGCCGGCATGGTTGATATTACCATGGCAATATTTGCTAAATTCAGGGTCAATGACAGCATAGAATTGTTACGTAACTGGCGGCTTTCATTACTTGCTTGAAACTCTCTTGTTTTTATATCCAGAATTAATCCTAGATGCAAATATTTAAAGTACTCTAAACTTCTCACTTCTAGAAACAAGTCTCTATAGGCTCAGCAATATTTGTCTATGAGTTCTACTGTTTCTTTGGCTTTACGGGGGGCTACCATATGCCACCTCTAGCTTTCAGCTTTTTTCTTCTATTCTGTCTTCTCTTTTCTGATAGAAGAGCGATAACTTGACCACAAATTATGAACAGATCATAACATATCACCGAGCCGAGTCACGAGCCATTTAAAGATCTCTTGGCAATACCCTCAAGTTTCCTTCAAACAATCAAAATATGCTTGATAATTACCAAGCTACTTTTCCCCCAAATCATAGGAGGGACTAAGCCAACCCTTGCGCCAGAAGAAATAGAGGGAGCCTCCGGCAATTAAAATCATCACTATCCAGGTAATATAGTAGCCCCAAGGACTATTTAGTTCTGGCATGTCTTTGAAGTTCATACCGTAAACCCCAGCAATAAAAGTTAGGGGGATGAAAATAGTGGAAATAACAGTCAAAAACTTCATCACCTCGTTCATTTTATTACTCATGGCAGTCATATAAACCTCCATTAAACTCGAAGCTAATTCCCGGTAAGCCTCAATAATATCTAACACTTGAATAATGTGGTCGTAGCAATCCCGAAAATAAATTCTTACGTCTGCTGTTACGATGGAATTGGTGGTGTCCCGCAGCAGCACATTCATCACATGGCGCAGGGGCCAAATTAACCTTCTCAGGGCCAACAGTTCCCGACGAATATGGTAAATTTCCTCCATCAATGAACTATTGGGATTACGAATAATGGTATCTTCTAGGGCTTCAATGCGTTCTTCATAGTCTTCTAAGAGGGGAAAATATTCATCAATTAACATGTCAATTAACAAATAACAGAGGTAATCCGCCCCCTGTTGGCACACTTTTCCCTGGTTGGTACGAATTCTTTCCCGCAATGGATTAAAACAATCAATAATATGGCCTTCCTGGAAAGTTAACAGGTAACGTTTGCCCAACACAAAACTGACCTGCTCACTCTCAAATCCATCTTCTTCCCGGTTGGGGCGTACCCGATGGGCAATCACCATGACATGGTCGTTATAATCTTCCACCTTGGCCCGTTGGGGCACGTTAACAATATCTTCCAACAGCAGAGGGTGTAACTTAAAAATTTCCCCCACTTCCTTAAGCACCTCTTCACTGCCCAAACCTTCAATGTCCATCCAGGAAACGGTGTTGGTGCCTAGGTAGGGCCTGAGGGCGTTGGGACTGATATCAGATTTGCGGACAGCATGGTTGGGGCTATAGTCCACTAAGACTATGCGAGAAGGGGGCGCATCGGGTTCAATGCTGAGGGTCCCTGGTTCACTGCCCGGTTCATCGTAAAAATAGTCGAAATAGTCTTCCTCTTCCTCTGCTTCTGGGGGGCGGCGCAGTTGGCGCAGGAGAAAATCCTCAATGCCAGTTTGGGTTTGGGGCATGGCAAATGCTCAGGAAAACTAGTTGATTTTATCGCAGGCTGTTTAAAGTTTGTTTAAACTGCGGTTCTTTGGCGATGGGGATTTGGGCATAAATTCCGACAATGTCGGGCTGGCCCTAAACTTTACCAAAACGACGTTGCCTTTGTTGATAGTCCCGCAGGGCTAAATGGAACGCTTGGCGGTCAAAGTCGGGCCAGAGAGTGGAGGTGACATAAATTTCCGCGTAGGCCATTTGCCAGAGCAAAAAGTTGCTGATTCTCAATTCTCCACTGGTGCGGATCAAGAGGTCGGGATGGGATAAACCTTCAGTATAGAGATATTTTTCCACCACCCCTTCATCGATGGTTTCTGGGTCTAACTTCCCCCCTTGCACTTCCCTGGCGATCGCCTGGCAGACATGGACAATTTCTTGGCGGCCGCCGTAGTTGGTGGCCACGGTGAAGCGGATTCCCGTATTATTTTTCGTATCTTCCATGGAGCGGGCAATTTCATCCTGGAGGGAACGGGGCAGGGAAGTAAGATTACCCACAAAGCGGATACGGACATTTTCCGCCATCATTTCCTTCAATTCCCGCCGTAGCACCCGCTCAAACAGGGTCATCAAAAATTCCACTTCTTCCAAGGGACGGCCCCAATTTTCGGTGGAAAAAGCATAGGCCGTCAGGGCAGAAATGCCCCAATCGTCGCAACAACGTAACAAATTCTTCAGGGAGTCCACCCCCCGCTGGTGGCCCATAATCCTTGGCATTCCCCTTTGCTTTGCCCAGCGGCCATTCCCATCCATGATGACCGCCACATGTTGGGGTAACCGTTGCTTGTCCAAATCCGGCGGTAATGTTTCTAAGATGACAGGTTTAATAGTCATTTTTTGTCGTTTTGGGCAGTTGAGGAAGGCAGCCAAAGCAAACGTCTGAGTATTCCCCAACTTTGGTTACTCAGGCTACGGCTCAGGCGGCTGAGTTGGGGGGTAACGGACTCCCGCTCCGTGGGGGGGGCATATTCAGTTTCGAGCAATTCCTTTAGTTTACTGCTAGTCAGGGGACGGTTGAGATTTCCCCCCTGGGCCAGGGTAATGGAGCCAGTTTCCTCGGAAACGACAATACAAAGACAATTTTCACTTTTTTCGGTGATGCCCATGGCGGCACGGTGCCTGGTGCCCAACTGCCGAGAAGCACTGCGTTCTGAGAGCGGCAAAATCACCCCGGCGGACACTAAACGGGAGCCCCGGATAAAAATGGCTCCATCGTGGAGCAAGGTTTTTGGCTGAAAAATGGTTTGCAACAATTCCTTGGACAATTTACTGTCAATGGCTACCCCCCGATTGAGAAAAATACGGCTATCTAAAATTCCTTGGGCTTCCATCACCATCAGAGCCCCAATCCGATTTTGGGACAGTTCCTTGACGGCATCGACAATTTCATCAATGGCATCGGTGCTGGGGGGGCTAGAACTCCGCCGCCGCAATAATTCTAAAAATCTCCCCTGGCCAAGCAGCTCTAAAAATCGCCTCAGTTCTGCCTGGAAGATTACAGCTAGGGCCACCGCTGTGCCCAAGACAAATTTTTCCAGCACAAACTTCAACAATTCCAAATGGAGGCGATCGCTCACCACCTGGGCCACCATCAGCACCAACAGCCCCCTCATAATCCATAGGGTTTGATTTTCACCAAAGACCCGGCTTAGCAGGTAAAACAAACCGATGACTAAGCCAAGATCGAGGGCGCCATGGAGGAG
>NZ_JADEWJ010000117.1:0-10601 GCF_015207725.1 Synechocystis sp. LEGE 06083 | reverse complement strand
CCTTAGCCAATGACATTCCCTTTGGTTTGGGGGCCAGTGCCTGGACTAAGAATTCCGCCAGTCAACAAAAACTAATCCGAGGCATAGAAGCCGGGGCCGTATTTATCAACGGCATGACCAAATCCGATCCCCGCATTCCCTTTGGGGGTATTAAACGATCCGGCTTTGGGCGAGAACTGGGACGCATGGGCATTCTAGAATTTGTCAATGCTAAAACCATTTGGATTAATTAAAAATATCCAGCAAAGTTTTGGGGTGAAATTGTGACCTCTGTTCCAACATTTTACCGCCGGCATACTGGGCCATAGGGGACGGTCTCCCCAGAGTAAAAAATTTTTGTATAATTCCCGGAACGGTATTATTCCCTTGCCCCGCCTGAATGGTTAAGTCCGCCCCTCCTCCTCTCCTCTCCATTGCAATTCGTGTGGCCACCGTGGAAGATATTCCGCCCTTGGCCAACCTTTTGCTCAAAAGTTTCCACCCTCCCCAAAACTGGCTGATGTGGAGCTATCCTTTTTTGCGCCTAGGCATCACAGAAGACCTACGGCTGCGTATGCGCCATGGCGACAACGCTTACCATTGCCTCATTGCTGTTAATTCAGACAATGGAGAAATTCTTGGCACCGCTGAAGTTTCCCTCAAACACTGGTTCACCCGCCCCAAGACCACTGCCTACATTTCTAACCTGGCCGTGAGCCCCCAACATCGTCGCCTGGGGATCGCCAAACAATTAATCCAAAAATGCGAAGCTATTGCTGATCAGTGGCAGTGCCGTCGCCTTAGTCTCCATGTGATGGAAAATAATCTGGGGGCCCAAAACCTCTACCAAACCCTGGGATTTATTTATCAGGAAGCGGAATGGAGTTGGCGAGCCTGGCTATTGCAGATACCCCGACGGTTACTATGGGAAAAGATCCTGACTACGGAAATTCTTTGTCCCACCCCAGCCCACCAAAGCCCCTAATGACCTCCGCCGAAGCCCTATTGGAGCATCTCCAAAATAAACAATCCCTAGTGATCAACCCCCGCCGCCGCAATGGGGTGATTTTAGTGAAGCCCTACCATGCCGAATTTGCTGGGCCAGGGGCATTTGTGGGGGGAGATTTAGACCAGGATGTGACTCTTTGTTATCCGGTGGGTAACCTCGATTGGTTAACGCCCCCGTCCCCCGCAGAACAAATTAAAGCCTATTTAATTCGCCGGCAGTGGACTGTGTTAATCAAACAAATTGTTGATAATCCCATTGCCATGGAAAGGGCCCAGGTGATTTTAAATCAGCTAGAAAATTGGTTTGATGATGCCACCGTGGCGCTTTTACCAGATTCTGCTGTGGCAACTTTAGTGGGGGTTTTGTCTTCTACTGTACGGAGTGCCCGCACCAATACGACGGTGTTTTAGCGCCTTTTCAGTCCAAACTCACTTATTTATCAGCTTGTCAATGAAAATGATTATTGTTATCTCAGGCTATAGGATTGAGCTGTTCACCGACGGCCAGTCGGTCAATAAAACTCCTGGTCTATAAATGTTAATCAATTAGGTAACTTTTCCTGGAAATAAAATATAGTTTGCTAACAAATATTTTTCGATTAATAACTAAAAGTTAAGTAGAGGTTAAGGATCCATTAAGCAAAGTTTAATGGGGTAGAGCACTTATAAAAATATTTTATGAATAAGATGACAGCATATATGGAGTTGCCAAACTTGGGGTGGAAGTCTGGGGAAGGCAAAGGCTCAAACCAGATAAATTGATCAGCCAAAGGCTTACTCTATGGTGGTTATACGTTTTTTGCATAGCTTTTGGTCAGTGCCCTTGGAATTGTTCAAAATAGATGCTAGAATCCCTATCGAGGAATTTCTTGGTCTTCGCTGATCAAGGATCAGGTCAATAAACCAAGTTTCAACTGCTATCCAATTTATCAGTTGTGCCTGGCTTGATTAATGTCATCGGTGTGAGGATCCCCCTGTTATGAATAAGTTGACCAGTAATTTACTAAAGTTATTTCCGTTGGCCCTGGGTAGTTCTTTGGCAGTGGCCCCTGGCGCCATGGCGGAACCCGTAGCTCAGTTAGCTACCCCCGCAGATTTCCCCCAAATTAACCACCGGGGCGACAGTCTGGAACTGATGCGTCGTCGTCAGAATGCCGGCACCTTCAATGCGGCTACGCCAGATGTGACTAATATGTCCCAGGTAACCAGTGTGTCTGAGTTGCGGGATGTGCAACCCACTGCCTGGGCCTATGAAGCACTAAAAAGTTTAGTTGAGCGCTACGGGTGTATTGTTGGTTACCCTGACCGGACTTTCCGGGGCGATCGGGCCCTGTCCCGTTGGGAATTTGCCGCTGGTTTGAACGCCTGTATGAACGTAATGGAACGTTTAATCCAGGAGAACGTAGCGGTTCTACGGGAAGATATTGATAAGCTCAAACGCTTGATGCAAGAGTTTGAAGCGGAATTGGCCGCCCTGGGAGCTCGCATTGATAATCTAGAAGTCCGCACTTCTTTTCTGGAAGACCATCAGTTCTCTACCACCACCAAGTTAAACGGGGTAGCGGTTTTTGCCCTGGTTAACCAATGGGGAGAGAACAAAGCAGTGGATTGGCGACAACAGGACAACATCAATAACTTTGGTGCCGCCGCCCCTGCTCCCGTGGATGAAAATGCCACCCTTTCCAGTCGGGTGCGTTTGAACTTCGACACCAGCTTCACTGGCAAAGACTTATTGCGGACCCGTTTGCAGGCAGGCACCGTGCCCAACCTAGCTGGTCCCACCGGCACCAACATGGCTCGTCTTGCCTTTGATGGTTCTAGCCCTGATAACAACGTTGACATTAATAAGTTGTTCTACCGTTTCCCGGTGGGTAACTTGACCACTTGGGTTGGGGCCCGGGGCTTGGATTTGGATGATGTCTTCAAAACCTATAACCCTTACTTGGAAAGTGGCGACAGCGGTGCTTTGAGCCGTTTCAGTCGGTACAACCCCTTTGTTAACCGGGGGCCTGCCGGTACCGGTGGGGCGATGCGCTATAAGTTCAATGACATTTTCACCGTTAGTGCAGCTTATTTGGCGGACCAAGGACAGGCCAGCAATCCCAGTGATGATGTTTTCACCAGCGGTGGCAATACCTTCCGCAGTGGTAACGGTTTCTTGAATGGTAGCTACAGCACCGGGGTTCAGTTTGACATCAAGCCTACCCAGGACTTTAGCTTTGGTATTTCTTATCTGCATAAGTACTTCACCCAAGGTGACGTTAACTTAACCGGTAGCACTGGTAGCCGTATTGCCAGCAACCCCTTCTACCAAGCGGCCACGACCATGGATACCTACAACATCCAAACGTCCTGGCAGATCACCGAGAAGTTTAATCTCTCCGGTTGGTTTGGTTATGCCAATGCCACGGCCCAGGGCTTCAACACTGGCGGTAATCCCCAAAATCGTAATGGTTTAGGGGCTGACCTGTGGACTTGGAATGCGGCCCTATCTATCATCGATGTGTTCAAGGAAGGGGCGGTGTTCTCCCTGAGTGGTGGTTTGATGCCCTACGCTCCCTATGTGGCTAGCCTCAACGGCGATCGGATCAGCAATGACCGCAACTCTCCCTACATCATCGAGGCTCAGTACCAGTTCCCTGTGAACAAAAACATCCAGATTACCCCTGGTGCTTACGTAATCCTTAACCCGGAAGCCAACAGCAATAACAGTGCTATCTGGGTTGGGGTACTCCGCACCACCTTCAAGTTCTAGAAACTTTGTTGGGGTAAAACCAACACTCACACCAAAACTTCCAGATATTTGGCCCCCACTTCATTGCTGGGGGTTTTTTATCAACTTTGGTGCGATTGAGGCTCCCTCAGCCAGATCTAGATTTTCCAAACTTGGGCAATCAAAGCGGGTTCTAGGGATTGTGCTCAATTTTTAATTTTTACTTTGCTTTTATGCTTTCACCTGACCAATCTCGGCGATCGCCTATGGGAGAGAGGAGAAAACCCATATCTAGCAAAACTATTTAGACGGTACAGTTCGTCGGTTAGGATTATTTAGGGATGATGCTAATCGGAAAAATTCTTAGATAAGCCCTAGTTTTGCCCCCGATCGCCAAGGTCACCCTGGTTAACCTGCAAGAATTAATCGCCATGAGCCAATCCAAGGAAAATTATCATCTATTGTTGGTGGACGACGATCCCAACCTACTCCTTTTGGTCAAGGATTATTTGGAATATCAAGGTTACCAAGTCACCACCGCTGGTAACGGTCGTGAAGCCCTGGCTGCGTTGGTAAATATGGTGCCCGATATGATTATTTGCGACATTATGATGCCGGAGATGGATGGCTACGCTTTCATCGAGCAGGTGCGCCAAAATCCCAGTATTAGTTGGATTCCGGTGATGTTTCTTTCCGCCAAGGGCCAAAGCCACAATCGGGTGAAGGGCCTCAATGTGGGGGCGGATATTTATATGGCCAAACCCTTTGAGCCGGAAGAACTGGCTGCCCAAGTACAATCTTGTCTCCGTCAAGCCGATCGCCTATTGCAACACAATAACCATCCCCTGGGGGAAAACTCCCGGGTGCAGGTAGCTAGGGACGTGGAACTCACCCCCACGGAAACCAAGGTAATTCAACTGGTGGCCCAGGGATTGGCTAATCGAGAAATTGCCGACCACTTAAAAGTCAGTCAGCGCACCGTCGAAAGTCATGTGTCGAATATGTTAAACAAGACAGGACTACACAACCGCACCGAGTTAGCCCGTTGGGCCATCCAAAAAAGTATTGCTTGAGGTTCTTTACCACTGGTTTTCTAGCGGACCAGCACCAATCAGAAAAATAACATATTCATGAACTATTTTTCCTGTTCCCTGCAAAAAAGTCTGGGCCTAATTTGTGCCAGCTTGCTGAGTTTACCGGCCCTGGCTCCACTGGTCTGGGCTGGCTCTTTGGAATATTGGAAATTTGACCTGCGGGATAGTCGTCTAGACATCATTACCGATGAGGATGTCAGGCCACAGGTAAATGTGCTGCGCAATCCCACTAGGGTGGTGGTGGATTTACCGGGCATTGAACACCGGGGCCCCACCATTTATAAGCCTTTGACCCAGTATGTTAAAGAGGCAAGGGTTGGTCGATGGAATAATAATTCGACTCGCATTGTTTTGGAATTGACGGAACCTTTCACGGTCAAGCCCTGGGAGGTGCAGGTGCGGGGGTTAGCGCCCAATCGATGGTATGCCCGCCTGCCCACCATCCTCCAACCTTCGGAATATAGTTTGCCCCAGGAAACAGTGGCGGTTAATGTACCAGCCCCAGCCCCCAGACCCCTACGACGCTTTACGGTGGTGTTGGACGCAGGGCACGGCGGTAGGGATCCAGGGGCGATCGGACAGCGGGGCATGCGGGAAAAAGATGTGGTTCTGGCCATCACTAGGGGCGTAGCCAGGGAGCTGGAGAAACAGGGCATTGGGGTGGTGATGACCCGCAACAGTGATGTGTTTATTTCTCTCCAGGGTCGGGTGCAAAGGGCGGCGGCGGCCCGGGCAGATATCTTTGTGAGCATCCATGCCAACTCCATCGGCTTAGGGCGACCGGAAGTCAATGGAGTGGAAACCTATTATTTCCAAACGGGGCGTTCCCTAGCCCAGAGCATCCATCGCAGTATTCTACAACGGCTTAATGTCCGCGATCGCCGGGTAAAGCAAGCCAGATTTTATGTTTTGCGCCGTACTTCCATGCCTTCCACCCTAGTGGAGGTGGGTTTTGTCACGGGGAGTCAAGACAGCCGGAACCTCAGCAATCCCCGCTTTCAACAGCAAATGGCTGAGGCGATCGCCGCCGGTATCGTACAGTATTTGAAGTAAGTTTATCTACGACTGCAGTCGCATGTTTTCCCCAGACCCCGTGCTTCCCGACGATGGCCAACATCCCTGGCGTTACCGACTAGACCAGTTCACCAAGGAAGAACAGACCACCCTAGCGGCCCTGGCCTGGGCCTTTTACCAGCAATGGCCGGCCAAAGAACAGTATTTGGGGTTAGACCTCCATCCCCAAGCCCATTTCATTAGCTGTGCCCCCCAGGCGATCGCCCAACTAAATGACCAGGTGAACGGGCGCATCCAAGAAATGGTGGGGATTTTGCACGGCTATGATCCGGTCAAGGAAGTGGCCATTTTTGTCATTGGCCCCACCCAGTTCAAACTGCTCTTTTTCCAGCCAACCCCTGATCCTGCTAACTGTTTTGTTGAATTGGGGCTGACCATCGAAGAACTCAAGCACAGTCTAGAAAAGACTCTCCAGGAAAAACTGACCTAGCGACCAGTGGACTTAATCAGTTCTAAATTGGCGCCCGGGTTAATAAATGTTTGACTATTACCCCCAGCATTGCCGCAGGCAGAACTACTGTCCGATTGGAATGCGGTGAAGCGGTCATTAACTTGACATAGTTTGATGGACTCACTGCCTGCCATCTCAGCCATGGCTTTGCGGTTCGGTGCCACCCCATCGCTAACTTTGAAGTAGGTAAAAGCATTATCGGAGTAGACCACACACTCCCCCGGTTCCACCACCCACCAACCTTCACTCACCCAGATCCCATTGGGATTTTCGTAGCCCTGGGCCATGAATAAATTAGTGTTGAGATAGTTGCAACTTTTTCCGGCGATCGCCGGGGCTGGGGTAAAAACACTGCCCACCAGAGCAGATCCCATTACCATCACCGCTGCAGACCATAACCCTTTATTAACCATAAAAACTCCTCAAACCACAGAAATTGTTAACGCCAATCTTACTAGAACTAGGCTGGCTTTGCCCACGGCCATGGACGGGGTTCTCCGGGGGGTAAATAGTTTCTCGGTATTAAACTAAACAAGCCGTAACGGACAATACGGAAATTGTCGCCCCCAAAACACAAAATGGTCAGCACATCGACATAATTGACGGCGATCGCCTAAATTACTAGAGTTGGGGCCGGTTTTGCCGTTGCCGTTTTTTCTTTTGTGTGAGGAGTCAGGATTATGCCGTTTAACCCCCAGGTTGTGGCGAGGGATGTTTTCTATCCCCAGGGCACATTGAGTGCCGCCGTCACCCAAGCTTTTCAAGCTGATTTAGCCAGTTGGTTAGCCACTACCTCCAGTCCGGCGGTGGTGATCGACTTTAGCCAGGTAGATTTCCTCGATAGCGCTATTTTGGTGGTGCTGGTTAACGCTTACAAAGAACTCCAAAGTCAAAAGAGAACATTGCTGTTAAGTGGAGTTTCCCCGGAACTGAAAATCATTTTTGAGTTGACCCAACTAAATCGAGTTTTTCCCATTTATAGCAATCCAGAAGCGGCCTTGGTCAATGGGGAAAAGCCCGCCATGGCTGCATAGAACCTAAGAACTAGCAAGGGCAAACGAATTCACCTCCCTGGTCAATTTTTATCAGGGTCGATGGGGTTGAATGGACTTTGGGGACTAAAATCTAGGTAATCCGCCCGGTTCATCGTTATTTTTTGCCATCGTGTCTTCCCCGAAAAGCAAAGCCATCACTGTTCGTCCCACTCCCCCCCTGTCCCCTAGATTGGCCGCAGAGGAAAAGTTCAAGCACGAAAAACTCCACGACACGGAGCTCCTGTTGCAGGATATGTTTATTCGAGAGGAAGCTACCATTAAATTAATTCTTGATTCCCTCTACGACATTGGCGCCATCAACATAATCAATAAAAAATTTCCCTTCCCCCCCCTAAATCGCTTGCTAAAATCCATTGTCGGGGTGCCAAAGCCCATTGCCAGGATATTGTTATTTCGCTGGTTTGTGGCCAATTGTCCTGGCTTGCTCACCAATTTCCTCCACAGTAAAGTCCGCTTCAAGTAGGGGGTCAATCTAGATTATGGTAGCTCCGGGTCGGTGTGAACAGCCAGGGCATCAACGGCAACCAAGGCATTGGGGCCCATGGCTGGTGTTGTGGACTGCCAGTCTCACTATTTTGCCCCTAGCCCCCAGTTTGGCCCAGTCTCCGGCCCTACCTCCCCCGGATGACATTCCCGAAGAAATTTTGCGCACAGAAATCATCCTCGAAGGGCGATCGCCTCTGGATGGGGAACCGTTAACGGCAACGGAATACACAGAATTAATGGAAGCTTTGGCAGAAAACCCCAATCCGCCCCAACTTAGTCCCCGAATTCGCCATCTGGTCTTTTTGTTGAGGGTAAGGAAATTTTTTCGGACTTTCCTACCGTTTCTTTGATGGTTGTCCCCATAGCAAAGGCATAGCTAATTCAAATAATAATGAAGTCACATAGCCAGCCAACACGTTCCTAATAGAAGTTTTTTGGAAAATACCCCTATCCTAGTTTTGTATTTCATTTCGGGTAACTATACCACTACTCCAAAATCAAAGTATCTTTAGTTTTTTGTCGACGTTGCCTCTCCTTATCTTGATATTCTTGGATGCAACCATCCTGTTCCACCATTACACAGCTGAGGTAATCGGTAATCTCGACTAATCCAGCCCTTAAGGCCTTGCCCACAGGAGCTCTGGCGGTGCTTTGGTTATCCTGTCCCGTATTAACAATGCCTAAAATACTGACGTTATTAGCAGAGCTAGCGGCGGTATCAGCGGCACGGCCCTCCACTGTTCTGGCATAAACCACTTCCCCTGTGCTGCCATCAACCACCCGCAGATCTATGGCAACATAGGCCTCCTGTTTAGCCTGACGCTCACTGTTGCCAATACTGAAAAGTCCTAGGTTAAGCCCAAAATTATTGCCTCCAGATTCCGAGCTTACCCCTTCCTCATAGGCGGTAACTCTACCCAAAACAATATACTGAGCCCCTGTCAACTGTCCTCTTTGGGCAGAGGTTTCCGGTCTAGTTAATCCTAATTCTGCCAATTCCTGTTCCGACAGAACACTACCGAGATTTTGTCTTTCTACTACTTGAAAGTTACCGGTAGAGGTCAGTTCATTGCTGAGGGCATCGGCCAGTTCCCGCGAAGTATTGCCACTCCACCACCACCAACTCATATTAGTGTCATTTTTAAACTCCGGCACGGAAATAGTGGGTTTACCTTGGGCTTCGGCCGTCAGGCTTCCCGAGAACATTCCTGCCAATACCAGGAAGAATGGTAGAGCCTTCGACGTCAAGGAGGCAGCGATTCTGCCTAGGTTTTGAGTGGCCATGGTATTTCCAGTAAATTTTTTAACCAAGGCTACAGTAGTGATGAGACAACAGTCAATAGATATTTGATTTTCGATTAACTTTGACTTCCTAGGTTCAACGAGATAGGTGTTTTGCTGCGATATTTAACCTAATAATTGCCGCCGTTTTTGTTCAAATTCGTATTCTGTCAGCAGTCCCTCTAGGCGTAACTGTTCTAACTCTCGCATAGCTTCGGCCATGGTAATGACCTGTTGGGATGGTTGCAGGCTATCTCCATTTTGGTGCCAGCTCCCCTCAACGCTGTTGAACTGACGGTTAAAATCATCTTCCCCTTGGACAAAATACCACACTGCATCAATGGCGCAGGCAATTCTGGGTATGGGAGTATTCCACAGTAACCAATAGACCCCCGCCCACACCGGTTGCCCCAGGTAAAGTTTATGGAGACCCGCCATGGGCCAGGGCAGCACCGCCGATGTCACCGCCAAGGCGATCGCCCAGTAGCGACGTTTTGGCAGAGATAACAGGGGACTTAAAAAAGACATAATTGCAATGCTGAACAAGTTCTGAATCAGTGGTAATTTTAGCCTTAGCTAGGGGCGATCGGGGTGGGTAGACACTAGTCCATGGCGTTGTTTCAAGGCTAGTCTGCCAACCATAACTCCGGCGATCGCCGGCAAATTCGGGAAACCGTATTTTACTAAGCAAAAATAAGCTTTTACAATGGGAAAGACTCCATGATATGGGATCCCCCGTAAATACAGAGAGTTTTTGCTCCCCTTTGGTTCCCCCGGGGGTTAAGCATAACTTCCCTCAGGAACTCACTTAAAATTCCCAAGAAACTTCAATTTCTAATTCATTTTTTGTTCTTATTATTTTAGATTTTCACAGATTTTCACTGATTTTTTTACTAAATTTTCATTGTTAATCGAGTTAAATTTGATTGAATTTTTATTGGTTGCTGAATCGGGATAATCATGGCTCCTCCTTTCATCCAATTGTTTTAATTACGTTTCACTCGACTGCACCATTTACCCCAGAGGTCATAACCATGAGCTTTTTTGATTCAGATATTATTCAACAAGAAGCCAAACAATTGTTTGAAGACTATCAATCCCTGACCAAATTGGGTGGTGACTATGGCAAATTTGATCGGGATGGCAAAATGATTTTCATCGAGCAGATGGAAGCTCTGATGGAACGCTATAAAATCTTTATGAAACGCTTCGAGCTTTCCGATGACTTTATGGCCAAGATGACCGTCGAGCAGATGAAAACCCAACTAGGACAGTTTGGTATGTCTCCTCAACAAATGTTCGACCAAATGAATCTCACCTTGGAAAGAATGAAAGCCGAAATTAAGTAAATTCCCCGATGTCAGCATTGCCTAGCCAGACGTTCCCCCCAATGTCAGAATGGTGAAAGTAGGTTCCCCGTAGCAACTGCGAGAACTATGCCCACCCTGGATCTTTTGGGT
>NZ_JADEWJ010000465.1:0-1157 GCF_015207725.1 Synechocystis sp. LEGE 06083 | reverse complement strand
CCATTACAACTTCCCCCCCTACTCTGTCGGTGAAGCCCGCCCCATGCGCTCCCCTGGCCGCCGGGAAATTGGCCACGGTGCTTTAGCAGAACGGGCTATCATACCAGTACTACCTCCCCAGGAAGACTTTCCCTATGTGGTGCGGGTGGTATCGGAAGTGCTGTCTTCCAACGGTTCCACCTCCATGGGCTCTGTTTGTGGTTCCACCCTTGCCCTGATGGATGCTGGGGTACCGATCAAAAAACCCGTCAGTGGCGCTGCCATGGGTTTGATCAAAGAAGGGGATGAAATTCGTATTCTCACCGATATTCAGGGCATTGAAGATTTCCTTGGGGATATGGACTTCAAAGTAGCTGGTACCGATTCCGGTATCACCGCCCTGCAAATGGATATGAAAATTGATGGTCTGAGCATGGAAGTAGTCTCTAAGGCCATCATGCAAGCCCTCCCCGCCCGGCTCCATATCCTCGACAAAATGTTAGCCACCATCCGGGAGCCCCGTCCCGAGTTGTCTCCCTTTGCGCCCCGGTTATTGACCCTAAAAATCGAGCCCGAACATATCGGCATGGTCATTGGGCCCGGTGGTAAAACCATTAAGGGCATCACCGAACAAACCAGTTGCAAAATCGATATTGCCGACGACGGTACTGTCACCATTGCCTCCAGCGAAGGGGAACGGGCAGAACGGGCTCGGCAGATGATTTACAACATGACCCGCAAACTCAACGAAGGGGAAGTGTACCTCGGTCGTGTGACCCGCATCATTCCCATTGGGGCTTTTGTGGAAGTGCTACCTGGAAAAGAAGGCATGATCCATATTTCCCAATTAACGGAAGGCCGGGTCGGCAAAGTGGAAGACGAAGTGGGCGTGGGTGATGAGGTCATTGTCAAAGTACGGGAAATTGACAGTAAAGGCCGCTTGAACCTGACCCGCTTGGGTATCCACCCCGATGAAGCGGCGGAAGCCCGTCGTAACGTCAGCCGGGGCTAAGTTAACTTGCTTGTGGGGGTTTAGGGCCAATTGGCCTATTGCCAATAGGAGTCAGACCTAAATTGATTTTGGGTTTGACTCTCCCAACGCCACTGATTACAAGCCAATGAGCCGCAACTGTTTTGCCTAACTTGACCAAGTAAGCTGATATCATCCCGATCCCCTG
>NZ_JADEWJ010000116.1:0-10658 GCF_015207725.1 Synechocystis sp. LEGE 06083 | reverse complement strand
GAATATGATTATGAACGGTTAGATTTTAGAAAGGGTCTTGAATCCCATAACCAAGCTCCTCAGATACATTCAATAATCAGTTGAACTTAGATGCATTTTTCATAAAATCGTAAAAATCCTAATTTTATTCTGTCAAACACTTTTTTTCTATTGATATTAAAGATTCATAACCTAGCTCTTCATTGACGGAGTTTAAGCTAAATCCATAACTTGAACCACAAATATAACTACTTTCATATTTTTCCATTTCTCCGTTCACCAAAACAATATAGCTACTTTTTTTTTGATTCAATTGTTTATTCTCTTCACCAAATTCAATTAGCGTATAACTATTACAGTCTTTGTCCCACCTTACATCTAATGGCTCTCCATAACATTCTCCTTCAAGGTCTACAGTAACATCTATTTTATTTTCACAAGAAAGCTGAAAATAGGTATTTTGATCATTTTTTATTTTACAGACTAACTTAGGGTATTTGATTCCATTTTTCTTTAGTGTAAGGGTTGAAAAATATTGTCCAGAAGACAGTAAAATATCTGCAACTGTTCTAAATGGATATACCAACTGTAAAAGAAAACAAAATAAAATAAAACCAAAGTATTTTTTGTTCATGGAAAATTGAAGTTTATGAGGATTTTATATAGAAACGGCATAATTATAAAGTAAAAATATCCAACTGTTTAGCCTGGTCTGCCGTTGTTTCAGCATCCGTTTGACTAGCCATTACCTTGCCCCGATTGCCCTTGCGTAAACCAACGGCGATTTTACTATGTTTTTCAATTTGGGCCATCACCTGTCGGGCCCTGGTAATCACTGAACTGGGCAACCCCGCTAAACGTCCCGCTTCAATGCCATAGGATTTATCCGCTCCCCCCGGTGACACTTGGTGCAAAAAGATGATTTCCTCCGGCAATTCTTTCACGGTAACTTGAAAATTGGCCACATTTTCCAACAAAGAAGCCAACTCGTTCAGCTCATGGTAATGGGTAGCAAAAATTGTCCGAGCTTGGATTTCCCCTGCTAAATATTCCGCCACCGACCAGGCGATCGCCAAGCCGTCAAAGGTAGCCGTACCCCGGCCAATTTCATCTAGTAACACCAAAGATTTTGCGGTGGCATGGTTGAGAATATTGGCAGTTTCGTTCATTTCCACCATAAAAGTTGACTGCCCTGTGGCCAGATCATCCACTGCTCCCACCCTGGTAAAAATACGGTCACAAATGCTGAGGGTTGCGGCTTTAGCAGGAATAAAACTGCCGGTCTGGGCCATTAATTGGATTAACCCCACTTGACGTAAATAACAACTTTTACCGCTGGCGTTGGGCCCCGTTAAAATCACCAAATCAGGATGCCAATGGTCATGGCCTAATTGGGTATCATTGGCGACAAAAAAGCCGGCTCCCAGGGATTGTTCCACCACCGGATGGCGACCGGCTTTAATATCAATTAAACCTGGCTCGGTTTGGATAATGGGACGGCAATAACCTTGGTACACCGCCACCTCGGCCAGGCCTGCCAACACATCGATCGCCGCCACGGCCTTGGCCACGTCCCGAATTGGTTGGGCTTTTTCCGCCACTGCGCCCCGCACTTCGCTAAAAATTTCATATTCCAATTGATTTAAATCAGCCTGGGCGGTGAGAATACGGGTTTCCCGCTCCTTCAATTCCGGTGTGATATACCTTTCTTCATTGACTAAAGTTTGTTTGCGAATGTAATTTTCTGGAGCCTGTTCCGATTTACTGCGGGGTAAACTTAAGTAATAACCAAAGGCTTTGTTATAACCCACTTTTAAATTGGCAATGCCAGTTTTTTCCCGCTCCGTTACTTCTAAGTTGGCTAACCATTGATTATCGTCTTCTAAACTTTGACGCATTTCATCCAAGGTTGGATTAACGCCACTACGAATTAAGTTGCCTTCCCGGATATGTAAGGGGGGATTTTCCACAATATGAGCTAGAACATATTTGCCCAATTCTTCCAACTCCGGCGGTACTTTTTGTAAAGCTTTTAAATAGGGGCTATGGCCTTCCTGGGCCAATGCAGCCAAATCCATCAACCGCACCAACGAAGAGGCCAAGCCATACACATCCCTCGCACTGGCGGTGTTCGCCCCAATTCTGCCCGTCAATCGTTCCAAGTCGTAAATTTGCCGGAGCAATTGCCGCAAATCCTGACGTAGGGCGGGGTGATGGTACAACTCTTGGATGGTGTCCTGGCGAGCTTGGATACCCTTGAGATCCAATAAAGGCTGCAATAACCAACGCCGCAAAGCCCGACTGCCCATGGTGGTACTGGTACGGTCCAAAGCCCAGAGTAGGGAGCCGTGGAAACTGCCGTCCCGCACGGTTTGATTGATTTCCAAGTTGCGCCGGGTCTGGTGGTCTAACACCAGAAAATCCGTTAACCCATAGGTCTTTAATGGTTGAATGGGCACCACATGGGCCTTTTGGGTATCTTCGATGTATTCCAACAATCCTCCCGCCGCCCGAATTGCTAGGGGTAAAGCGTCACAACCCATGCCTTCCAGAGATTTGACCCGAAAAGTAGTTAGTAATCTCTGTTTTGCTTCCACCAAAGAAAAGGGAGTTTGGGAGCGGAGGGAATAGCAAAAACTGGTGGGCAATTGTTTGGGAATATGTTCTGAAGGTTCTCCTGGGCGCAAAATATTACGAATATCGGGGGCAGAGGTGGGAATAAGCACTTCCGACGGTTGCAGCCGCAGCAATTCCACTGCGAGGTCATCCAAATTACTAGACTGACAAGTGAAAAATTCCCCGGTGGAGATATCAGCGTGGGCTAGGCCCCATTTGTCTTCCACTATGGCGATCGCCGCTAGGAAATTATTGCGCTTAGCGGGGAGCATACTGTCATCAGTCAAAGTGCCGGGGGTGAGCAACTTTGTTACTTGCCGTTCCACCATCCGTTTTTCTGCCTGGGCTTCGGCGGCATCTTCCACTTGGTCACAGATGGCCACGGCATAGCCCTTTTCCACCAACTGTCGGGCGTAGCGTTCTAGGGCGTGGTGGGGCACCCCCGTCATGGCCACCCGGCCAATTTCCTTGCCCCCTTCTTTGCTAGTTAAAATTAGTTCCAATTCCCGGGCAATGATGACCGCATCCTGGAAAAAACACTCGAAAAAATCCCCTACCCGGTAGAGCAACAATGCTCCTTGATACTGTTCCTTCACCTCCGTGTAGTGCTGGAACATCGGCGTTAACTTCTGACGATCGAGGGTGCGATAGTCCCGTTGGGGTTCTTTAACGGTGCCGAGGATGGGAGTATCAGTCATGGCCGGAGGATGGGGTCAGCGGCTTCCCATTCTGACACCCTCTCCCCACCGACAGCAAGCTCCCACCAATGGCGATCGCCAACTCGAGTCATTATGGCCCTTCAAATTAGATAAAACCAAGAGAAATATTAGAAACATTAATTTTAATAAATTTAAGTCAGGATGATGAAGTTTAATTCTATGACTTGATAAAGTAAGAAAAAATGGAACCACCGTTATAGAAACTAGAATTAACTTAAACTAAGTTACTCTTGGGTAACAAATCCAGTAGCTTCAGCTAAATTCCTCGAAAACCGACGTCCGTATCCATCAATTGGCGAGGATTTAAAGATTTTACAGTCTGTTCCCTTTTTGACGTTTGTAAATTATCTATAAAACTTAGTATTGCCCCCAGTAGTAGCAAAATTCCGCCTAAATACTGTGATTCTGTAGGCGTTTCCTGTAAAATCAGATAGGCAAAAATAATGGCAAGAATAGGAGTTACTAGGCTCGCTAAGTTAATCTGAATGAAACTTGCAGATTTAAGACCTGCTAACCAAGCTAATTGACCAAGAACAACAATAATAGCTCCATAAACTAGCATCCATTGCCAGAGAATTGGTGCAAAAACATCTACGAAATGGTGAAAACCATAAAGGATAACTGCCATCCAGAAAAAGACAAAGGTCCCCACCAAACTACGATAAACAGTAAAAATGCTTACCGGAATAGATTGCAGTTGTTGTTTACTTAGGATTGTTGTAATTGCTGAAATAAAAGCAGCGATCGCCACTAAGCTTTCCCCTACTCCAAAATCCAAATTCATAACCATCCTAGCCGGTTCAGAAATATCAAAAAAAACAGTAACAGCGACTCCAATAAAGGAAATCAAAGTTGCCACTATGCTTAATCGATTCACCGAAGCTTTTAGCAAAAAAACACTTAAAATTAAAGTAAAAATAGGTTCCAATCGTCCAATTAAAACAACATTAGTCACATTTGTTTGCCCAAGAGCAGTGAACATCAAAGCGGGGGCGATCGCCCTCGATAAAATAGCTGTGATAGTTAGTAAACGCCAATCTTTTAAGGCTACTTTTTTTAATTTGTGCAGTTGCCAGTCAGGGTAAAAAATCAAAATCATTAAACCCAAGGCGCATAGATTACCAACAAAAAGAACATTACAAAGAGAAATAGGGTTACGGCCATCAATCGTATAGGCTTGCCCCAATTCAATGATTCGAGTAGTGACAGCATTGGCCGCTGAAAAAATCACTACGGCAAGGGCAAGATAAATCGGGCTCGGAATCCGGTTCAAAAAAGTGCCAAAAATAGAAATAGATATTTTCATTAATAATCCAATTCCCGTTGATAGCCAATCTGAGGAGCCGAATAAATGGAAACAAAAACTGCATTCTCTTGACTATGATTGATCGCCCCATGAACTTGGCCTTTTTCGGCGATCGCCACTTCCCCTTGCGTCAAAGTTTGACTTTGATGCTCCCCCAAAAAATAAGTCAAAGTACCTTTTAGCATAACCCAGGTATCTTGACCATCGGGATGGGAATGAGGTTCAACAATTTGCTGAGGTTCAACAGCCCAAATAGCAATACTAGAATTTTCTGTCTCGATTACCGGCGTTACCGTTGCCCCTTGCTTAGAAAAACGCATTATTTTTTCTAAATCAAAAATTCGTTGCTGGTTCATTTTAGTAATTCTATTTTTATTTGGGCTGAGGACAAGTTTTACTGACAGAATCACACTGATAAACATACGATGCTTGCCAATGAAGAGGGATTTCCAGTAAATCCCTTGTTCCTGTTATACCTTGACCAATGAAAAGCAATAAGGCGAGGCTATTAATTATAATGTGGGCATTGCGCCAACGATTTTGACGGTCTTGATAAATATCTTGGATGGTAGCTACGGAAAAAATCATTAGCAGGGCAGCTAAAATTCCGTAGTAAAAATGAGAAACAAACCATTCATGCCCCCGACGATAAATTTCAGGTTGACAACCTAGGAGCACCAGTCCCATTCCCGTTAAAACAGCAAAAATTCCTCGCCCAAGTTTCGTTTTAGATCGAAAAAGAAAAACAAAAGAGACTATACTTAAAACAAATAGAAGAATCACAAAAAAAATCCGCAAAGGCTCTTGAGAAATCATATTTTCATTAATGAATTTAGAAAAAAGAGGATAGGCTAATCCTAAGAAAGTAACGCCTACCACCGCCATAGTTAAATATTTTCCTATCGCCACATGCTCAGTGCCAACCACCGGGGGAATTTTGCTTTTTTCTCCTGCTTTCGTCGCCAAACGTCGCTGACGGGTAAGTAAGGCACGATTGAGCACAATGCCCAAAAGTGGAAAAACCACAATAATGGCGATCGCGGGATGTAATAAGGCCCAGGCATCTTTAAAGTCAACCATAAAAACAATCGTCGAGTTTAGTAAACAAAAATAATTAAACTCAAGACTGATCATTCAGCCTTAGTTACCCTGCAATCACCAACCATTAATAACGCAATATCACCCTCAATAACAACTAAGATTAGGTGGGGTCTTTCAAGCGAATCATTGCTGAACCAATGGGAACTTCTCCTTCGATGCCCTGTAATTGGGTGCTAACCCGATAAAGAGCACGCCCCCCCATTCTTGACATATCTACCCCCGATAGTTGCAATCTTACATAGGTATTGGGGTCAATGGGTTGATTAAAATCGATGGTTATTCCCCCTGGAGATTTTTTCAGAGTACTGAGAATTTCCATCCCATCCGGATCAAAAGCCTTAACTTCAATCGAACGTTCCATGTCAATAGGTAAACCAATGGTTGCAGATTTAAGAGAAAATCCCGTAACTCCTAGGGTAATATAGTGCATATTACCAGCTGCTCCCACAAACCCAGAGTCCGTTACAAAAGGAGTAGTAAAATGCATTGTCATTTGTGCTTCGGCTGGGAAATCACCAAAGGGCAACAGGGCTATAGAAACAGCTAAAGCAGACAAAGAACTAACAATAGGACGAATATTCATGGTATTTAACTCCTGAAATCAATAAAAGAAAATTGGGTCAATGATCAACAAAAAGGGACAGTAAAATAGCGATTGCATCTTCCGGTTCATAGCGAACACGAAAATCCACATTGACATAGGACAAAGCGATGTAACCGCGGCGATCAATTACGAAGGTAGCTGGTACAGGTAATAACCATTCTTCTATACCATTGTGCTCAGGAATGACATAGCCTGATTGTAAATAAATTTGCTTAACAGCATCGGGAACGGTAAAAACTAATCCATAATCCTGGGCTGTTTGAAAACCATTATCGCTGAGAAGAGCGTAAGTCAAATCATGACGATCAATAGTTTTTTGTGAAGCAGCTAGAGTTTGGGGGGAAATAGCTAGAATTGTCCCTCCCAATGCTCTAATTTTATTAACAACCTTTTGATAGGCTCGTAATTCTAGTCCACAATAGGGACACCAGTAGCCTCGAAAAAATTTAAGTAATACGGGACCATTCTTTAATTGTTCGGAGAGAATGATCGTTTCTCCTTTGGTATTCTTGAGGGTAAAATCCGGGGCAAAATCTCCTATTCTTAATTGTCTTCGGTTTCTAAATTCCTCACTCAACCCCTCAATAAAATCCGAAAAAATAACAGCCCTTTCAGGAGGCGTTTTTTTCAAGGACTCTTGATGAAACTTGTACAATTCAATCTGTAAATTCACAATCTTTTGGGAGATAGCTGAAGGCTATAACCTATCATATCCCCTAAAGATAGTCCTCATTGAACAAATTCCTGGAGGGTTACTTGACTTCATTGGCGGGAAACATGGCAACCCTGCCTCCCTTCACCGCAACAACTACATCGTAGGTTGCACAATAGGAAAAGGTAACATCGTTCTTTTTGCTGTATAGATTGACAACCATTCCAGCACCCCCAGGTTGAACCCCCAATGGTTCTAGATCGCCATAGAAAAATCGCCTCAATTGGTCTCCACTACCAGTTTTTCCTTTGCTGGCGATAATTAGTTCGATCTGTTCTTGGCTGGCTGAAGGGGGAGCGGCGATCGCCGTATTTTGAGTGTGGGGTAGAAAGCTGCGAAAGGCGACATCTCCTATGGCAATTGTGCCAGCTAGGATAAGGGGAGCTAGCAAAGGACTAAAGGGTTTGAGTCTTAACATCAAGTTTTTAGGCGTAGAAATTATTGACGGAATCATCATTGCCTATTTTTTTTTTGATGGGAAGCCGGCAAAATGGAATATGCCATATGCCAGATTGGAATAGGTGTTGTTATGGATCGTCTTGCTTGTATGCAGAGTTTTGTTCGAGCGATCGAAATGAATAGCTTTTCCGCCGTGGCGAGGGAACAACAAACAACTCAACCAACCGTCAGTAAACAAATTGCCGCTCTAGAAAAACATTTGGGGGTAAAGTTAATCACTCGATCCACGACCAAACTCAATCTGACAGAAGAAGGAAAACAATATTATCAATACTGTCAACAAATTTTGGAAACAGTTGCTGAAGCAGAAGCTAGTTTAGAAGGCAAAGAGAAAGCCGTTGGTATTTTACGTCTGGGTTGTTCAGTCCTATTTGGCGAAATGCAAATTGTGCCCCGCTTAAATCTTTTTATCAGCCGCTATCCCCAGGTCAAAATAGACTTAATGATGGCTGACTATTTTGTCGATATGGTGCAAGAAGGACTAGACCTTTCAATTCGCATTGGTAATCATCAAGATAAAGCTCTAATTAGTGAACGTATTGGTATCACCCGTCGTGTAACGGTAGCTAGCACCAGTTATTTTGAAAAATCAGGGGAACCGAAAACACCAGAAGATCTAGTCAAGTATAATTGTATTATCTATACTTCCTTATCTACCATTAATGAATGGCATTTTCATGGAAAAAATGGAGTTATTAAAATCAATGTTAAAGGTAGTTTTCAAACTAATAGCTCCGTTGCTGTGCGAGCCGCAGTTTTATCAGGTTTAGGCATTGCTATCGCCCCTATTTGGATGTTTGGTGAGGATATTTATCGGGGGGATCTTAAAGTTATTTTACAGGATTATCAACCTGTGCCTTTTCCCATTTATGCCGTCTATCGTCGCAGTCGTTTCTATCCCGCCAAAGTTCATTGTTTTATTGATTTTTTACGGGAAGAATTTAAGCTAGACCCTTGGGTTTCTGACTATGGCGCCTAATTTATCAATAGAACTTTTTTTAAGACAGCAAATAGAGAACTTTTTGACTACTACAGTCCCGTTTTGCTCTTCAAAAATGGAGGCAGAGAAGCTCTTAACAACAGGGCGTTCATTCGCCGCTAAAATGTGGAGAATGGAAAGTTGAAGCAAGCAAGCACAAAATCCACTTTTTCTTGATTTCATTGCTGGACACTGCAATTCGCGATTTAAATCTTAAATTTAGAGATATTCATGGCCCATCCCCTCGACCTGGAGCAAACCTGGCTCTATCCCCTGCCCGAATTTAGTTTGATTGCCTTACAAGGGGAAGACCGACGACGCTTTTTACACAACCAAACCACCAACGCAGTGGAAACCAGGACAGTGGGGGAATGGTTTGAAACCGTATTTGTCAACTCCACCGGCAGAACTCTAGAGTTAGCCACGGTTTTTGTGCGTCAAGACTCCCTTTGGATCCAGGTGGAAGCCAACCGAAAAGACTTCCTCTGGCAATGGATGGACCGATTTATTTTCCCCTTCGACAAGGTGGAACTGGAGGATTTATCTGCCCATTATCGGGCGGTGGTGCTGTTGGGAGAAAAAGTAGAACAAGTAGAACAAGATCATTTGGGTTGGCAATTACCCGCCGGGAACCAATGGTTAGCCCAATCGGTGCAGGGAGTTGAGTTACTCGTTTCTGCCCAAACAGGGTTGGATTTACCTGGTTATACAGTAGTTTTTCCAGCGACTCAACAGGCAGTAATCGACCAACTTTGGGGAGATTTAGCTGTGATTACCCCCGACCAATGGGAAGGTTTGCGGATTCACCAGGGCAGACCCCAAGCAAATAAAGAACTGACTGAGGATTACAATCCCCTTGAAACCGGACTATGGCGGGCCATTTCCTTCACTAAGGGTTGCTACATTGGCCAGGAAACCATTGCCCGTTTGAATACTTACCAAGGGGTGAAACAGCGGCTGTGGCGCATTGCCCTCGATCGCCCGATGGAAGCAGGAACAGTGATTACCCTGGAAGGACAAAAGGTGGGGGTTTTAACCAGTGTGAAGGGATTGACGGGGCTTGGTTACCTTAAAACTAAGCTAGTTGATCAGGGCGCGACAGTGCAGGTAGGGGAGGCGATCGGTACAGTGGAAAAACCACCCTACATCACCCACGAATATTACCAGGGGCTGAACTAGATTCCGGAAGTCGGTTTTCGTTGCTATTCCCATCACCCATGGGGTTTTGTTGGTTTGGTTACCGGATTTCCCCTTGGCATTGATTACCAACAATTGGGTGGGGGGTCATCAAATTGATCATTAGCTTGATTAAGCGAGCTTGCTGGAATCGAAAGCAAATCAAAAGTCTTCCTCGTCCCTCTGCACATCTAACCGGGCCGCCAGTACCTCCGCCACCGCTTCTTCCAAATCCAGGGGCATAAGTTGACTATAACCTTCCCTTGGGTTGAGCCAATCATCCAAAGGCACTAGCCTTAAATGCCGACTTTCCTGCCAGAGGTCGACAATGGTTTTTCCTTGGTGGTCTAGGCTAATTTCCAGATAGTCAAAGCTATTGACATTGAGATAAAGGGATTGATTGGTAACAATGGTGGCCTGTTGGGCATCGCTAAACACATCCAAGATCCAACCTTGGCCTTCCGCTTGGCATTTGCCATCCAATTGATAGTAGTAATTAACTTGTCCTAAATCATTTAGAACCCGTTGCATATCTTCTTTGTTGACCAAAATACCCTGTTCAATCACACAGGGAGCTGGTAGTAGGGGAGAGTGAAATTCAGGATTCATGGGGGTGAGGGCGGGGTAAAAAGCTTGGTCGGTCGGTTACGGATGAATATTTACGGTTATAAATTCCACCAGGATTACTAACGAAAATCACGCAAAAGTATTAGTCTAGATGGGGAATTTTAGTTTTGGGTTGCCAAGCCATCGGTGGAGCGATTTGATTGATCCCCGCGTTAATTTTGATCTTAGCCCAAGAATTCGTAACTATATTTTAAGTTTTTGCGGAGTGTCGACTCCTTGCCCTGGGAATGGTGATTTATGAAATGGTGGCGTCGTTGGTATTTTCTCTGGGGTGGGGACAGTGTGGGGGCAGCAATTCTGTTTTACACCCGCCTGCCCTGGCCTCGGAGTTGGCCGGTAAATTTTGACCGCATTGCCCGCTGGAGCACCCTCATGGTGCT
>NZ_JADEWJ010000115.1:0-10664 GCF_015207725.1 Synechocystis sp. LEGE 06083 | reverse complement strand
GCTTAAGAATGGGCTGCTTTATTAATTTTTATGTTCTTAGGTTGAGCTTTGTAAACTTGAAATTTTCATTCGCCAATCACTCTCGGAAAAATTGTGAGGCAGAAAGATGGATTTGTTGATGATCGCCGGAGGCTAATTTCCCCCAGAAAGGCGGGGAAGCCCCCACGGCCTCGAATTTTCTGCTAGAAATACCTAGGGGGCTCTTTAAAAAATCCCTTTAAAATCGAACCCTTTAGGAGAACACCAACTATATGTTTACTAACGTCAAGTCCACCATCCGCCGTGTTGATCCCGAAGCGTTACATGGGCGCAAGCTACTCAAGGTGGTCTATGTGGTCTTGGAATCCCAGTATCAGAGCGCTTTGTCGGCGGCCGTTAGAAACATTAACCGTACTAACTCCAGCCTGGCCATCCAATTAACGGGCTATTTGATCGAGGAGTTGCGGGACCCGGAAAATTACGCCAACTTTAAGCACGATGTCAGCGAAGCAAACCTCTTCATTGCTTCCCTGATTTTCATTGAGGACTTGGCCGATAAGGTGGTGGAAGCCGTAACTCCCTACAGAGATAACCTAGATGCGGCGATCGTGTTCCCCTCCATGCCCCAGGTGATGCGCCTCAACAAAATGGGTTCTTTCTCCATGGCGCAATTGGGCCAATCAAAAAGTGCGATCGCCCAGTTTATGAAAAAGCGTAAGGAAAACAGCAGTGGCGCTGGCTTCCAGGATGCAATGTTAAAGCTGTTGCGGACCCTGCCCACGGTGCTGAAATATTTGCCGGTGGAAAAAGCCCGGGATGCCCGCAATTTCATGCTCAGCTTCCAGTATTGGCTGGGGGGCTCCCAGGAGAACTTGGAAAATTTCTTGTTGATGCTGACCGATAAATACGTTTATCCTGATTTGGGCTTAGACAAATTGGTCAACTACCAAGAGCCGGTGGTTTATCCCGATATGGGCATTTGGCATCCCCTATCGATGCAGATGTTTGAAAATGTTAAGGATTATCTGGAATGGTATAACCAACGTCCTGACATTTCCGACGACTTAAAAGATCCCCTCGCCCCTTGTATTGGTTTGATCATGCAGCGGACGCACTTAGTTACTGGGGATGACGCCCATTACGTCGGCATGGTGCAGGAATTGGAGGCTATGGGGGCCAGGGTTATTTGTGTGTTCTCCGGCGGTCTTGATTTCTCCAAACCCGTGGATGAGTATTTCTTGGATAAAAGTGTCAATGGCATGGAGCCGCTGCCGATCGTCGATGCCGTGGTATCCCTAACGGGCTTTGCCCTGGTGGGAGGCCCCGCTCGCCAAGACCATCCCAAGGCGATCGAGTCTTTAAAGAAATTAAACCGCCCCTATATGTGCGCCCTGCCCCTGGTGTTCCAAACCACGGAAGAATGGGAAGCCAGTGACCTCGGTTTGCACCCGATCCAAGTAGCGTTACAAATTGCCATTCCTGAATTAGACGGGGCGATCGAACCCATTATCCTCTCCGGTCGAGATGGTTCCACCGGCCGAGCTATTGCTTTACAGGATCGGTTAGAGGCGATCGCCCAACGGGCCATGAAGTGGGCTAATCTACGGAAAAAACCGAAGCTTGACAAAAAAGTTGCCATTACCGTTTTTAGCTTCCCCCCCGATAAGGGCAATGTGGGTACTGCGGCTTACTTGGATGTATTTGGCTCCATTTACGAGGTGATGAAAGGGCTCCAGGGTAACGGTTACGATGTCCAGGATTTACCTGGCTCTGCCAAGGAATTGATGGAAGCGGTGATCCACGATGTCCAAGCCCAATACAACAGCCCGGAATTAAACATCGCCCATCGCATGTCAGTGGAGCAATATGAACGGCTTACTCCCTATTCCGTGCGATTGGAAGAAAACTGGGGCAAACCACCGGGACATTTGAACAGTGATGGGCAAAATCTGCTAATTTACGGCAAAGAATTTGGCAATGTCTTCATCGGCGTACAACCCACCTTTGGCTATGAAGGCGACCCGATGCGGTTGCTATTTTCCCGTTCCGCCAGTCCCCACCACGGTTTTGCCGCCTACTACACCTATTTGAACCACATCTGGAAAGCCGATGCAGTACTACACTTTGGCACCCATGGTTCCTTGGAATTTATGCCCGGTAAGCAAATGGGCATGTCCGGAGAGTGCTATCCCGATAACTTGATCGGCACCATTCCCAACTTGTACTATTACGCCGCCAACAATCCTTCCGAGGCTACCATCGCCAAACGGCGGGGTTATGCTTCCACCATTTCCTACCTCACCCCCCCCGCGGAAAATGCCGGTTTATACAAAGGGCTACAGGAATTAAATGAGTTAATTGGTTCCTATCAAACCCTCAAGGACTCCGGCCGGGGTATTCAGATTGTCAACACCATCATGGATCAAGCCCGCATCTGTAACCTTGACCAAGATGTGGACTTACCAGACATCAATGCGGAGGCAATGGATCAAGAGCAACGGGATACCATTGTCGGTTCCGTTTACCGCAAGCTGATGGAAATTGAGTCCCGGCTCCTGCCCTGTGGTCTCCATGTCATTGGTCAGCCCCCCACCGCCGAAGAGGCGATCGCCACCTTGGTCAATATTGCCAGTTTGGACCGGGAAGAGGAAGGCATTTTGTCCTTGCCCACCCTGATTGCGGAAAGTATTGGGCGCAACATGGAGGAAATTTACCGCAACAGCGACAAGGGCGTATTAGCTGACGTGGAACTGTTGCAGGACATCACCATGGCGACCCGGGCCGCTGTGGCCGCTCTAGTGCAGGAGCAAATCAACGCCGACGGTCGGGTTTCCTTCGTCTCTAAACTCAACTTCTTCAAAATTGGCAAAAAAGCCCCCTGGGTAAAATCCCTCTGTGATTCTGGCTATACCAACGTCAACGAAGAAAAACTCAAACCCCTGTTTGAATACCTGGAATTCTGTCTGGAACAGGTTTGCGCTGATAACGAATTTGGCGGTTTACTCCAAGCCCTGGAAGGAGAATATGTTCTACCGGGCCCCGGCGGTGACCCCATCCGGAACCCCAACGTGTTACCCACGGGGAAAAATATCCACGCTTTGGATCCCCAGTCCATTCCTACCCTGGCCGCTGTGCAATCGGCAAAGGTAGTAGTGGATCGCCTCTTAGAACGACAAAAGGCGGAAAATGGCGGTAATTATCCCGAAACCATCGCCTCTGTGCTCTGGGGCACGGATAACATCAAAACCTACGGCGAATCCCTCGCCCAAATTATGTGGATGGTGGGGGCCAAACCTGTCCCTGACGCCCTCGGCCGGGTTAATAAAATCGAACTGGTTTCCCTGGAGGAGCTAGGCCGCCCCCGCATTGACGTGGTGGTGAACTGTTCCGGCGTTTTCCGAGATCTGTTTATTAATCAGATGAACCTGTTAGATCAAGCGGTGAAACTAGCTGCCGAAGCCAATGAACCCCTGGAGATGAACTTTGTTCGTAAACATGCCCTCGAACAAGCTGAGGAAATGGGCATTGGGGTACGGGAAGCAGCCACCCGGATTTTCTCGAACGCCTCCGGTTCCTATTCCTCTAACGTCAACTTGGCTGTGGAAAACAGTAGTTGGGAAGACGAAGCTGAATTGCAGGAAATGTATCTCAAACGCAAATCCTTCGCTTTCAACTCCGATAACCCCGGCATGATGGATCAAAGTCGAGATATGTTCGAGCGGGCTTTAAAAACCGCCGATGCCACTTTCCAAAACCTCGATTCTTCGGAAATTAGCTTGACCGATGTATCCCACTATTTTGATTCTGATCCGACTAAGTTAATTGCCACCCTGCGGGATGACGGTAAGGCCCCTGCTGCCTACATTGCCGACACCACCACCGCCAATGCCCAGGTGCGTACCCTATCCGAAACGGTGCGCCTTGATGCCCGCACTAAACTCCTCAACCCCAAATGGTACGAAGGAATGCTCTCCCACGGCTACGAAGGGGTACGGGAACTGTCCAAACGGTTAGTGAATACCATGGGTTGGAGTGCCACCGCTGGGGCTGTGGATAACTGGGTCTATGAGGATGCCAACAACACTTTCATCAAAGATGAGGAAATGTGCAAACGGTTGATGGATCTAAACCCCAACTCTTTCCGCCGTATGGTCAGCACTTTGTTGGAAGTTAATGGTCGCGGCTATTGGGAAACCTCTGACGAAAACCTGGAACGGTTACAAGAGTTATATCAAGAGGTGGAAGACCGCATTGAGGGAGTTGAGTAGAAGATAGAAGTTTGGGGACTGGTTTAAACGCTAGTCCCTTTAACTTAGCTAGAATGTATGAAAGATAATTTCTGGGAACGTATTTGGTCGAGCTTCCGAGAAGTTCAAAATTTTTGGTTTGGATTTCTTGGCGTTGTTCTGGCAATTCTTTTTTCTGTAGTCTCGGGAAAATTTGCTGTTCCTCTTTATCTTCTCGTAATTCTGATGACTATTTTTGTTTTAATTACGTCTACTCTGTTCAGCGCCTATGCTGATCTTTTTGTTAGTTATCAGAAAAGCCAAGAAGATTATCAACGCTTACGTCATCCAACTATTTTGGGAGTTGCTACAGACAAAAAAACAGCAAGTATCATTTGTCGAATCGAAGCTTCAGAGTTATTTGCGATAAATTCTTTAGTTTCATTTTATTACATTGATGATAACGAGTTTGAATCCTTAATCGCAGTAGGCTATGTCAAAAATATTCAGCGGAATAAACAAGCTCAGGTTGAGATTGATATTCCAGATGACACGTATCAAGACATAATAGAAAGATTAAAAAATAATGATAATCAAGTTATTAAGCGAATTTTTATTAGACCAACTATCCCTCGAAACTTTTAATTCATGATTGACTAAGAACCATGGAAAATCAATCCTATGCCCCCATGATTGCTAAATCTGGTGCTTTTCCTGCCAAAGTTGCCAAGGTTATTGATGACTATAAGTTAGTCATTAATCGTGGCAAAGAACATGGTATTCGTGAAGGACAAAGAGTTCTGATTTACCAATTCAATGAAGAGCAGATCGTTGATCCTGACACAGGTGAATCACTGGGAAATTTAGAATTAGTCAAGGGAACTGGTAAAGTTTTTCAAGTAGAAGATAAGTATGCAATCGTCGAGTCTGACAAAAGACATCAAAAACTAGATATTGATCGAGGAGCAGAACGTGTAGCACAGCTTTTTTTATCAGATATTGCTAGTTTTTTGGCAACAAAAGCAAAGGAAAAAGTATTAAGTCCATTTGACAATCCTCAAGTTGGTGATTTTGTTAAACCCATTTAGTCTAAAAATAAAGAAAATAAATGGAGATCGTCTTTGCTTGACATTATCTTTTAAAAAGGTCGCTCTTGAAAGTGAAAGGGGTTTAAATGGCGATCACTTTTTCTCAAGCTTATAAAAATAAAGGTTGTGCCAAGGTTTTTTATTGTGTTTCCCATTGAGGCGATTGCCATCATAGAAAAATAAACGGCGATCGCCGCATGCCGTCTCAATTAAGATCGCCAACTAGTTCAGAACTGCGAAATATCATCCATCATCCCCCACAAAATGAAGACAAAAAGGCAGACCGTCAGGGACTACTTCTGGGATAATACTTAAAAATTTAATTAACAATCTTTATTTATCAATAATTTATGAAAGTACAGTTTTATGAAAAACTAGGTAAGCGCAGAACTCAAAGTATTTTATTGTCTGTTGCAATATTAATTATTTCCTATTTTACTTACTTTCATAATTATAATTATCCCCAGGCAGTCTTTTGGGATGAAAATTATCATATTCCTGCAGCTCAGAAATATCTTAACAGAACTTTCTTTATGTATGAGCATCCTCCACTGGGACCAATGTTAGTTGCCCTTGGAGAGCATTTGCTACACCCTAATAATTTTTCTAATCAGTTTAATGATATTTATTATGCCAAGGATTTTCCTGCTGATTTTTCCTTTGCTGGTTATCGTTTTATTCCAACAATTTGTGCTTGGTTATTGCCCTTGATATTCTTTTTTATTACCCTAAGTTTAGTGGATAATAAGATTATCGCTTTTTTGTTGAGCTTTCTTGTTTTATTTGATAATGCAATGATTGTGCATTTTCGAGCAGCAATGCTGGATGCTCCATTAATGCTATTTATTGCCCTTTCAATTTTATTTTTTCTATTAGCTTTAAAAAATAAAAAATATAATAAATACTTAGCCCTTTCTTCCATTGGACTGGGAGTCAGTGTTGGCCTAGTGGCTACAACTAAAATGACTGGCTTAATTGTCTTATTGTTATTTCCACTGTTATTTTCTAAGCTATTTCCCCATTGGCAAAAAGTTATTTTGTCACTGGGAATTGCATTGATTAGTTTTGTCTTAACGTTTGTGATGGTTTGGCAAATTCATTTTTCTATTGCTAAAAATATCAATTCAAATTTAGATAGTGGTGGATATTTTGATATTTCCACAGAATACAGGGAGTTAATTGATCAGAATAAGCAAAATGAAATTTGGTCATTTCCCCTAAGACTGCAGGAGCATTTTAAGCACGTAAAAAATTATCAAGAGGGCGTACCGAAATTAGACTTAAGCAAGCCAGATGAAAATGGAAGCCCAAGCTTATTTTGGCCTTTGGGAGCCAGAGCAATCAACTATCGCTGGGAAACTGCTGATGGTGTTCTCTACAAATACCTATACTTACAGGTTAATCCAGTGGTCTGGTTTTTGGGACTCAGTGGAACTTTAGGAACAACGGCATTAATTTTTGTTTATATCTTTTTTCCATTACAGGAACCGCTTAAAAATAGGTTCCTAGTGGCTACTTTTTTGCTTCTTTACTGGAGCTATATGATTCTCATTAGTCAGTTGGGTAGAGTGATGTATCTATATCATTACTTCCCAGCGCTGTTATTTAGTTTTTGCTTGTTTGCTCTTTTGGTTGAAGAAACAAGGAAAATAGGAAATTTATTATTAACTACTAAGTACAAAATTTTGATTTTAGCAGTGTTATCGGCAATGGTTCTTGTATCCTATCGCTTTTACAGCCCATTAACCTATTATCAACCTTTAAATGATGAACAGTTCCGCCAGCGCATGATTTTCCCTCTTTGGGATTTACGATGTGTGAATTGTGCAAGAACAGGATTTTACAAATAAAAAAATTAAAGGCATACAACTAAGGCATGCCTCTAACAATCATGAATTGTTGCTTCGGAATCAGAATTCTATTGAGATAAGAGATCTAGTCAGCTTGACACTAGCGACAAGATTTTTGTCCGTTGTTCCATTTACCGCCAGCGGCAATACAAGTCACACGATCAGTAATTGAACTAATGGGAAGAGTAGAACTAACGCTAGACTGAGCGCTTGATGCCATGGAGCTAGTACTTGATGTCGCACTAGATGCAGTACTGGAAACCTGCGAGCTGATACTAGAAGCAGCACCTGACGCTATGGAGCTAGAACTTGAAACACCACTGACCAGGGGTGGTTGAGAAGCAAGACGACCGCCTTGGGCAAGGGGAGATAAGCTTGGCACAGTGCCAGTGGTACTGGTTTCCAAAGATTGCCATGTTGAGCTGGCTCCTATGGCTGGGATAGGATAGGCGGAAGAAGTGGTATTTGTAAATTCGTTGGGAACGGTGTTTGAAGGCTGGGTGGAAACTATCGCTAATTTGCCATTGTTTGATCCACAACTGCCTATCTTGCCGAAACTCTTAACAATGAAAGTACCGTAAAAGTTACCATTGCCAGTTTTACCAAGGGCATAGTTAGGAGCAAGAACAAAGGCGTCCACTGCCCTATTAGAGTTACCGTTCATGCAAATTTCGCCACCAGATGACTTCATACCGAAAATTTGCAGATTCGTCGGAACACAACCGGCTGTGGTTTTGCAGTTACTATTGACACTTGTTGTTTTAGGAATATCTCCATAAAGATAAATTCTGTATTTTTTACCACCACTGTGATCCAGGGTAATATCCCCTAAATTTGAAGGACTGCTGTAATAGTAATAGCCATCGGCCGCCGGTACCTCTCCAACTCTTGGCAAAGAGGCTGAGCCACTCAAGGTATAGGGGGTGACCCCTGTGGGAACGCTAGGAATTGATGGCATTGGGGCGTCAGTTCGATATGCTTCATAGCCTCTCGATTTTTGTGCTGCATTTAATTGACCCATGTAGGTGTTTGAAATATTTCCACCACAGTCGCTGATGGCAATGTCGCCATCAATTGTGCCAGCACTGTCGTTGTAACTAGTTTCCGATTTGCTTAGATCATTAACCCCTCCCTCTTTAACCCATAGTCCGGGAGAAATCGTGCTCACGTCAAAGGGAGTGTCACTTGATTCTGGAGTGACGGAAATAGGGAATGTGGTTGTGATAGTTGTCTTTGTCTCTTTACCGGGAACCTCACCCTCAACGGTCATTTGAGCTAACCAACTCTTTCCGGCAGGAGGATAATAGCTTTGTCCGGTGGCAGAGTCATAGCCTTGATAGCTAAAACTAGTTAGGCGAAATTTGCCTTTGCTGGAGTCTCCTGTAACTAAATCTTTCCCTGTCACTGCTGCGGTACGAAGGTCTTTCAGTGCTGACTTGATTTGGGTTTCCTTTGTCGTAATTTCGGCTGAGGTAGGAGGAGTTCCGCTACTACACGCGCTATTACCTGAGGCTCCACCTCCAGAAGCCAAGTTCGTTGCGATTTTTGTCACATATTTTTGGAGATCAGTGTCATTAATTACAACTGTGCCATCACCGTTAACTGTTATTGCCGTTTCCCATTTATCCTTAGGATACAAAGCCATAAACTTTGAGCCCAGTAAAAAATTTTGTATCTGTGTCACTCCAGCTTCGGCTACTGCCTCTGACTGCTGTTTCATCGCTTTAGATGTGACCTGATTTTGGTCATTCATCCCCTTCATGGCGATCGCCGCCGCCGCCACGGTAATTACCAACCCCCCCATAATCACCATGGGCATGGCGAAACCAGTATTACGTTTGGCAGCGGTGAGAAAATTGAGGAAAAAGCGAGTATTCATGACTGATTTTCAACTGTGAGTAAAAACAAGGTAGGCGAGACGGGAAAGCAACCAATAACAAAAAACAAATGAATTATATTAAAGGCACTGGACTCTGGTTATTGTTTGAAGCGGGGCTAGCTTTTTTTGACGACGTTTCATCTCACCAAACTATATTTTATTATTCCAGTTGACCCACGTATGTGATCCGGATCACAATCTTTTACTTCCTCACTAAGCCGTAAATTTAACCTACCCAGGTGGGATCGGAAAAATAGCACGTAGGTTAAAAACAAGTCAGGCTCAAAGCCCCAAACCCTTGTCAGTCAAGAATTCTAGCCCAATTAAAAATGCCCTGCTGGGGGATAAGGCGGTTGGGAACTGAACCGGAAAAGAGTACTTCGTCCAACACCAATAAAAGTGCGAGCCAGCAATGGCCCCAGATAAATTAGCATCGTGCCCCAACACCACTTGTCAGCAAGCAAATTTAAAGACTTTTCAAGAATTAGTTAAAGTTAAAATTGGGAAAAAGTTAATTAATTTTCACCTGGCTCCCCCGGGGAAAAATCAAGTTGAAAGAGAGCTGTTGGCAAAAAAGACATCAGGATTCCTGGCCCTGGAGGCAAATTAAGGACAAAAGGCGCTGTTGGTTGGTTGCCAATGAACTGGGAAGTCTAAGCTATACCAAAAGTCAACCACATAGGGTCATGGCTCATTGGAGTTAATATCAATGACATCACCTGACGTTTCTGTTGTGGAGTCAGCATTCCCTGGAGATTCAAACACCACTACTTGGTCACGACCCTGGTGCTTAGCCATGTAAAGAGCTTGGTCAGACCGTTGTAAGAGTTGTTGAAAATTCTCTGCCTGGTCGGGAAAACTAGCCAAGCCGAACGACACAGTAATCTGTTTAAAATCAGATTCGGATTCCCCCATGTTCTGTTCTTTTAAAAGTTGTCGAAAAGCCTCAGTCCGCTCTCGGGCATAGGTGAGAGGAGCGTCGGGCAAAATCACCAAAAATTCCTCTCCGCCATAACGACAGACCAAATCAGATAGACGGAAATAGTCTAATAAAAGTTGGGCAAGTTTCACCAACACCACATCTCCAGCCCGGTGGCCCCAACGGTCATTCAACTGTTTGAAATGGTCGATATCAATCATAACGACGGTGAGGGGACTTCGATTTCTTTCCGCCTTATGAATTTCTCGTTTGAGGGCAGTTTCCCAATAACGACGGTTATCTGATTGACTGACAAAAGTTTAAGAGGACTCGTAGGAATAGACCTGGAGAGTAAACTCAAGGGCATAAAGGCGGCGGTGATGCTGACGAAGGGAAGCCATAGCCGGTTCAGGGTCTTGATGGGAGAAAAAAGCGACCTGATGGATAATGTGCCATCCATTGTAGAAGGCAGTCTTCAACCAATCCCAACCGAGACGTAAATAACTGTGGCCGCGAAACCAATGGGGGTCGACCCAACGACGGTGGCCATGTTCAACGACCGTTAACCCTTGTGCGGTTGCAAATAAAGTGGCGACAGCCAAGAGAAACCATAATCGGGAAAAAGCACAGACAGAACGAATCTGTGATTTCTGGATATTCCAGACATTGGACTGGTCATCTAAAAAGCTCTCTTCAATCTGGAAGCGCATGCCATATTCAGCA